>JAKJAC010000289.1:292-5331 GCA_022707705.1 Chloroflexota bacterium | reverse complement strand
GCCACACTCACGCTGCAAGTCACGCTGTGGGGTGAGGAAAGTTTTCCCGGCGCTGCGGTGCTCTATCGGGTGCTCACGCCCTGGGATTCTGCCACCGCAAGCTACAACTCACCGTGGATGCAACCCGGATTAGCTGCCGGGGTTGATTATGATGCTACCCCGCTTGCTATTCAGCCTCTTAAGCCTAAGGGACCATTGCACTTCGAGGTGACCCAGACTGTACGCGACTGGCAACACGGAGCCTGGGCAAATGAAGGTTTCGTGATCATGATGTCTGAGGATAGCCACAATATGGCACACTGGTGGGTCTCCTTAAGTGAACAAACCGATGCTCAGGCGCAACCCACGCTACGCATTGCGATCCAAGCACCACCATGACCGGGACTGACCCCTATCTCCTCGATAGCGCGGGGCGTCGCTTCCTTCTCACTATCCCCATCACCACGCTGGGACGCTCACCAGAGGCACAGGTCCTCATTGTGGATCGTCGCGCTTCGCGGCGGCATGCCGAAATTCACTGCGATGCCAATGGTTGCAGCATCACCGACCTGGATAGCACCAATGGCACCACCCTCAACGGCTTGCGTCTCACTGTTCCACAGACGCTACACCCTGGCGATGTCATCAACATCGGCAGCGCTACCTTCACCTTTCATGATCCAGAAGCCACGTTACGCGAAAGTCATGGTCCCTTGCTGGTGGTCAGCCCGGATCGGCGCGAGATTTGGGTCAATCAACGCCCCGTAACGCTCACCCCCAAGGAGCAGGTGCTTTTCGAGTTGCTATACGAGTGCCGGGGGTGGGTAATCAGCAAACAGCAGATTGCTGCCGCTGTATGGCCCGAGTACCAGGCTGAGGTTTTCGATTATCAGATCGAAAGCCTCGTCAAGCGTTTGCGCGAGGCGCTGGAACCCGATCCACGCCACCCCGTTTTGCTGCTCACCATCCGCGGGCAGGGATACCGGTTCGTAGCAAGCCATTGATAATCCCAACCGTGCCTTGTGATCTGAATCGCCTCTCAGTTTCCAACTGTGAGTTTTGTTGGCTAAATGTTGGCTAAATGCTGGCATTTGTTCAAGCAATGCTCCACTCCTGCGTTATGCTATAGCTAAGCCATGTTGCAGCCCTGTTGAATGGCGCAACCGCGCAATTCCCTTCTCCATCCAGCGCCTATTCACTGCCGCATAGCGCGAGATAACAGATAGCAACATGAGTTCGTCTTTGCCTATTGTATTGTCTGAGCCAACCTTCAGGAGGGAGTGCAATGAATCACCAGAACAGAATGCTCAAATTCAAAAAGGGAGTTGGGACGGCGCTAAGCCTCATACTGCTTTGCTGCACCCTGCTCCCCACTGCCAATGTGGGGGCGGCAAACCCACCGGCATCAACACCCACCTCGGCAGCAGCGGCGGCAACAGTAGAGCAGGAGACCGAAATCCCGCTCACTGAAGCCGAGATTGAAGCCATGACCAATGTCGCCATAGCGGAAACAGCTACCACCGCCGGGGACCCAACGATGGTTTGGGATCTGCCCTTTGTCCGGTTGGGACACACAAGCATCTTGGATATTCCTGACAGTCGCGTTATCGTCTTCGGTGGCTACAACGGACGCGAGTTCTTCAACGACGTGTGGGCGCTGGACGTTTCGACCGCGCCGAACTACAGTTGGGCAAAACTCAACCCTACCGGTCCCTGGCCCGCACCTCGAGCGCAACACACCATGATTTTCGACGGAATCAACCGCCGAATGATTGTCTTCGGTGGGCACAGCTTCCACTACAATTTCGATGATGTCTGGGCTTTGGATTTGACGACCCCCGGTGCAGAAGCCTGGACGCAGCTCTTTCCCAGCGGGCAGGGTCCCAGCGCCCGGCGCTGGCACACAGCCGTATACGATCAAGCCCAAAACCGCATGCTGGTCTTTGGCGGTGGGGGCAATGGGGGGCTTTTCAATGATCTGTGGTCTCTGAATCTGACGCCCGGCGCTGAAGCCTGGACGCCCATCGCCGTGGCAGGCACAGTACCCGCGGCGCGTGTGCAACATACGGCCATCTACGATGACGACAATGACCGCCTAATCATCTTTGGCGGCATCGCCGCGGGCGGATTCCGCAGCGACACCTGGACGTGGAGCGCCGGCACCTCACAATGGGCGCAGCTAACCGGTCTGGGAACCCCACCCGCCGGACGCGCAGGACACAGTGCCGTCTATGACCTTGGTCACAGACAAATGCTTGTTTTTGGCGGTCGCAACGCCGACGGCTTTTTCAATGACCTGTGGAGACTCGAACTCGATGCTGGCGCCGAGGGTTGGGACACGCTTGATCCTGCAGGCGCGCTACCGGAGGGCCGCGCCTGGCATACTGCAGCGTATGAACCTGCCGATATGGGCGTCTTTATCTTGGGCGGTCGAGGCATGAGCACATTTGCTGGGCAGCTCCAATGGCTCCTCAACGTTGGCGGCATGGCATGGAACCCACTCCAACCCACCCTACCGGAATGGTGGCAGGGCGAGACCACAGCGCAAGCGATAACTCTCGCCGGCGGCAAACCCACTGTCATCCTCGAAGTCGAGGATGCACCTTCTGAGACCGTAGTAGACGTGATGCGCGGCAACACCATCTGGTTTGTAGTCCGGTTACGCTGCCCGGTGAGCACCTACGCCAACAACGTGGATGTGATATTATCCCTGAACCCGGCTAAATTCCAGACCGTCCAGGCTGCCACGCGCCACAACGACTGGGATGCTGTTGCGACCTGGAGCACACCAACAAATCTTGGCAACGGTCAATACCGCTTCAACGATGCGGACATGGTGAAACTCGGCGGGGAGCAAGACTACAGCGTGCAGGTCGTGTTCCGCGCCACAGTCAAGAATGACGCACCTGAAGGCAATACATCGTTGACCGCAGACGCCTTCGGCGACAACTGGTTGGCGCACCTGGGCGATACCGCTACAGCGCGAGTCCGGCAATCCACACAGGTCTGGATTCTCGCCAACCGCACCGGCTTGTTTGCTGCGTACGATAACAATCAGGTGGCACGCCTGTTGGACACAGTCTACGAGACCATGCCGGGTCTCGGCAGGACAGCAGCTGTCCTCTACGTTGATCGCCATGTGCCATCGCTCGCCACATGGAACAATACCACTGTCAGCTACTCCAGCGAGACGAACGCCAACACCGTCGCCGATACCGTCCTTTCATGGTTGAGAGACCGTGGGAATTCTATCAATGGGCACCCCAGCTACATCGTCGTTCTGGGCGATGACAACACCATGCCCTTCTACCGTAAACATGCCTACCATCCAGATGGTGTAGATGGGGATCTAACCGAGGATGACCACCCCGATTGCTGGGCTAATGAGCCAGTCTGTGATGCCCTGGTGAGCCACAACTACCACATGACGGATAATCCCTATGGCGATTGGCAATATGGCACGCCGACAGCAGATTGGGAAGAAGGTAACCTGGAAACTCCGGTTGGGCGCATCGTAGGCGCTACCGCAGCCGACATGCAGACCTTCTTTGAAAACGCTGTGCGCGGTCCCAACGCTGCCGAATCGCGCGCAATTCTGGTGAGCAATGGGCTAGATTGGTGGTTGCCCGGCGACGCCAATGACGCGCACGATGTGCTGAAATACGATATGGGCTACACCATGGATGAAACACTGACCGACAACAACTCGGTGAGCATAGATCAAGTTGTCAGCGCCATGACCTCCGGTTTTTCCGTGATGGCAGCTGCCCACCATGGAGAGGTAGACTACTGGGAAGCTCCCGATAGCGCCAGCGCGTTGTGGTCTTTTTATCTCCCCTCGTACGATCCTAACGCCAAAATCACCGCCAATCGCCCGTTCTTCTATTTCAACTCCTGTCGTGTGGGGTTGAGCTACACGCGCGATTGGGGCTTGGGACAGCCTGGGGCTTACGATGACAGCATGGTCTATGCGCTGGCTCACCGCGGCGCCTCTGGAATCGTCGCCTCAGCCGGTCTGGGCTATGCCAATTTCAACCCTAATGTCGCCCCAATGGCGGAGACTCTGGCTAACAACTTCTGGCTTGAGGCGCGGGCTACCGCAACCCAAAGCGATCCCCTGGGTTGGAGCTTGATGCGCGCCAAGGTCACGCACCCGGTCAACGACAACGTCACCGAAAAGAAAACGGTGCAGACCTTCACCTACTTCGGCGTGCCATGGATGCGGCTTAGTTACCCCGATAAGAAAATGCAAGCAGCGACACTCGATGCGCCGCAATCCTCGCCGGTATGGTCCACGCCGCGACGAGTCACTGGCATTGATTCGGAAATTCAAGCCACCTACAGCATCACGGCGCACGTCAATGCCTCCATCTACGCCATCACCCAAACCGTCGAGGGTTTCGACTTGCTCGAGGTCAATGGCTTGCAACAGCGGTTGATGGATGATGAGCTGGTGCGTCCGCAAGCCTCGCTCGCACTGATCCTGCCGGTCAGTGCCACCATCACCGGCGTGGTATTCACACCGACCCAAGCGCTCGCATTGCCCGGCCTGGACCTTCCTACAATGGTCACCGGTGTCCCAATTCCAGGCGGCGCCAGCGGCGGCTACACCACCACCGTCGGCGGCGTCTATCCCGTTACCGTCACCGTGGAAACCTCCGCCCTGGGCACCTACCAGGTTGCACGCTTCGACGTGATCCCGGTGGATTATGATGCGACTACCGACGCCGCGACGCTATACCGCAGTGTGGATGTACGCGTCTTGTATGACACCCCTGAACCTGTCGCCCTCACCGCCATGGCGCTGGAGCAGGAGCGCTACCTGCCCGGCGAGACAATTACCGCGACCGCGCACCTGATTAACTCCGGCGCCGCAGATGAAGTCATCACCGCAACGTTGGTGCTGCAAGATGCTCAGCGGAAGGTCGTTGGCATCAAGGGCAGCGGTCCTCTGACGATACCGGCAGGCGGCAGTCAGGATGTGGCATTGGGATGGCAGGGTACCCTCGAAGGTGGCACCTACTGGTTACGATTGCTCATCTGGCAGAATGGGGCGGTGG
>JAKJAC010000289.1:0-251 GCA_022707705.1 Chloroflexota bacterium | reverse complement strand
AGTACAGCTAACCAATGGCGAGTTGCGAGACCTGACCGTTCCCGAGTCTGCGGCGCCAGGGCAGGATAGCACCTTCCAGGTGACCTTCGCTAACCTGGGCGAGAGCTCTGCCGTGGCAGCGGCGACCCTGTTGGTTAGCGATGGGAATGGCACGCCGGTGGCATTCCTCGAACCACAGATGGCTTCTGTAGCAGCCAATGGCAGTCACACGTTCACCTTTACCTGGACGCCTACCCTGGCGGGAGATTACA
>JAKJAC010000288.1 GCA_022707705.1 Chloroflexota bacterium | reverse complement strand
GAAGCCGGTTATGCGCTGACCGTCCATCATCTGGACGGCGATCCCCAGAACAACGCACCGGAGAACCTGGTCGCGCTGTGCCAACGCTGTCACCTGGGGCTGCACGGGCGGCGTTACTGGATTGGACAGGGCATGTTCGAGTTCTTCAAGCCGCGCTGGCTGCTCTGGCGCGAGCGCCGGGCATGGCACACAAGCGAGGGCTGATGACGGTTGACATGGCGACTAACTATGACACCTGTGTAGTATGCGGCGCACCCTTCGCGCGCGCCGAGCGAGGGCGTCCGCGAGAATATTGCTCGGCGAAATGCCGGGCGCGTGCCCATCGGCTGCGACAGCGCTGGGCGCACGCGACGACGACCTACGCGCCGGTGACCCGCCATGTGACCGTGGTGAGCTGCCCCGATAACCTCTATCGGGCGGGGGCGACCTTCAGTTGGAGCGATTTCCGCCACTCGCTGAGCAGCTGGCCTGAAGGCATGGTGGTGCGCTACCAGGAACAGCTGTACACCGTGCAGGCCGGGCAGATGACGATGACATAGGTGGGGTAGGGAATGCCAGCGCATACTTGCGCAGGCAATTTGAGCGCATTAAATAGCAATCCCTTCTGAGCCTCGCCAGGCGCGAATATCTAGCGAGGCTTTAGTGTTTGCATGGACTGGCAGGGGCGCGGTTTTTTGTTGACACTACCAAGGAGCGCGCCTATAATGAATTGAAGATTGCAGTAGCGTTATATATGAAGTCGGACTTAGTACATTGTAAATTAAGTTTGCAGGTATTTAGCATTATCGGGATGAAGCTTCAGATAATGTGAATTGAACTTAGAGCGCGCGGTTTGAATCGAGAATTGCCAGTCGATTTTAATCTGCTGCGCGGCCCGTTCAGCTACCAAGGTTAAGACTTCCGTTTCCAATTCGGTTTGACTGGGAATCCGGCGGTGCAGACAGGCACGGGCAATCGCCGAGAACTCGATCTCAATCATATTCAGCCAACTGGCCGCTTTGGGAGTGTAGAAGAACTCAAACCGCTGGGCTAACGCAAAAGCCTCGGCGGCCGGTAACCAGTCGTAGAAGGCGGCGGGCGTGTGGGTATTCAGGTTATCTTGCACCAAACGGATTTTCACCACCTGCGGGAAGGCTTCTGCGAGAGCTTGACAGAACTGCGTGTACTCTTGCTTGGTACGCCGCGAATGTACCTGTGCTAAACGCCAGCCGGTTAAGGGTTCGATTGCCGCCAATAACGCGCACGAACCGAGTTTTTCGTAGGCGTAGTGTTCTTTACGGACTTGTCCCGGCTGTAAGGCCAAGGGGGGCACGATATCGCCAATCAAAAAACAGGGCCGTTCATCAAAACAGATCACTGGATAGCGCGGGTCATAGGGCAAGGCATACAGCCAGAGTAACTGTTCCATCTGCGCCAGAAATGCACTCGTCAATTTGCTCAAACACCACGTCTTTTTCAGGTGGGGCTGGACAATGTTTTTTTTAGAATCGTACCCACTTGCGTATGCGAGATGTGCTCACAATAGCCCACTTCCACGACTTTGGCAGCCAACAAGCGCAGCGACCAGTCGCTATGCCCGCTGGGGGCTTGGGTGCAAGCCAACGCGGTAATCTGGGCTCGTTGCAGGCCATCAATCTCAATGGGGCGCCCGGAACGGGGGTGGTCTTGCAAACCGGCGAGACCCTCCGCCTGATAGCGCTTGCGCCACTCACGTACCGTGTCGTTGGTTACGTGCACCAAGGTCGCGACCGCTTCAAGCGTGTCGCCACGGTTGAGCGCCAAGATGGCGGTGGCTCGCTTAAAGAGCCGTGCGGGTAACTTACCTTTGGCGAGTAAGCGTTCCAATTCTTGTTGTTGGGTTTTACTTAGGGTTATGTGTTGTTTTTTCATCTTCTTAGTTTAATCGTTTTCTGGTAGAATGCCAGCAAACTTATTTTACGCTGTACTTAGCGATTTACGGAAAGGAGCTACAACCGATGAAAGTAGATGGGTCCCCAGAAAGTACCTATATGGCTATTTGGGAAATTGAGCAGGAGCATAGCCGCACTCGTTGGACTGTGACAACTTTTTTCTTAAGTGTGAGTTTTGCTATATTGGGAGCTTCATTTCAAATGTCGGCAACTGCGGCCCAAGTGCAGGCAAATTCCATACTTGGATTGTCTTTATCTGATATTCAAAGAATTACAGGAATGCTTATTTTTTGGTTCGCATATATTTTATTCATACAATTCAATCGCTATGCCAATTTCCTTCGTGGCCAACTACGCAAAATGGAAAAGGAACACTTGGTTTCTTTTACCATTCAGACAGAAGCAGATAACTTTATGTATTCAAAGATTAAGGCTGCTTTTTCCGCCAAATGGCTTCTTCTTTACTTTGGCGCGCTTTATACAGTCATTGTTCTTTTTATGGTAATCGCTTAAGACAGGCAGCAATTGCCAGGGTTATCATAAAACTGGGTGTGCCCGACACAGCATAGTTTTTTAGATGGCCCTCTATTTGTGTGGGTCACCGAGCGACATCGCTTCCATCCGATGCTGCTTCGCGACCTGGCATCGGGACGCGGTTGAGTTTGGTGCTGTTAGGATACAATCTGGCAATGCCGCTATGGCCCTCAATCAAGCCTCTATGGACACATGAAACAGAAGAAATTCGGCAGAAGAATCCAAAACTGGCACCGGCCACTTGGTCCGTCGCAGTTTCGTCGACGATTCCTCGTACATCGCCACGACGAACCAGAGCTGCTGAAACTTGGGCATAGCTACGAAGTACCGGTTGACGACGGTTCCTGCGACGAATATTGGAATTACCACGACCCCTTCCGCGGCCCGCCCTTTGGACTGCTCTATGATTGGGATTACGTTGACAGCGATGACGTTCATGGGTATGTACTGGAAGAATTTCTAGAAAAAATCCTCGATCCACCTACGCCGCTTTTTCGGCCCGAATGGGTAGCTGACAGCGCGGCAGATAGCTCATCCGAGGTTATGGCTGGTTTAGAAACCTGCCACCAGATTGCTGATAGCGCCATTGAAGGGCGCCTCGTGGAATACCTGGAAAAACTGGCGCGTTTCTCGCACCACTCGGATCTTCTCCAACACCGCATCGTCGAAGCCATTGGCGTTCGGCGGAATTTGGAGGTCGTGAAACGTGCGGGTATCCAGTTTCAAAGTCCGCATCTTGCGAAGCGTGTCTGTCTTTTTGCCCCTTTTTGGGTGCACGAACCCCAAACGTGGGATCAGAACGGCGATGCAAAAGCCTTCCTCAATCACCTGTTTACTTTTTATGCGGTTCCAGAGTTCCTGTATTCAGAATGGTTTCGTGAGCTGGATGGCCCCAGATTCAAATGGCTCTGCTGGTTCCTTGTGCTTGGGCAGGGAGGAAGTCTCAAGCGTGCTGGTGAACTTTTCCGCTGGCTCGTCCCAGGCAGATTCCAGTATTATCTGGGGTATGCCCCGGCTCATGCGTCTCCTATTGAAGCCTGTATTTTCTCGGAGGTGAGGCGGCTGGGAGGCAGTGAACTCGACTTTGCGCGCGTGCTGCGCAACCCCGCGTTTGTAATTGATCCGACTGACCATTCTGCCAATGCGTCGTACGCAGGTTTCTGGCATGAGACGGTGCAATGGCTGATTGAGCACAGGGATGGGATCACAGACGAAGAAAGTAATCTCATTCTATCGTGGGCCATGCACGAGTACACAGAGGCTGAGCGCGAACACGGACAGCCGTTTTCTTGGAAAGGGCGCAGCGTACCCGCGACACTTGAGAGAAGCATTGAATATCAGCGCCAAGTAGAACGCCCCTGGTCACAGTACAGCTGGAACCCTCATAACTGGGATTGGGTCATAGATGAGGTGCCGCATGGCACCTGGTCCTTCACTGAACTGACGTCAGGCGAAGAGCTGTTTCACGAAGGCCAGGCGATGCACCATTGTGTGGCAAGTTATGCCGCGCGCTGTGCTTCTGGATACTCAGCGATTGTATCACTTAGGCTCGATGGCTTTCGGCGGATCACTATCGAGATCAATCCGAACACAAAGCGGGTGGTGCAGGCTAGAGGACCGTTCAACCAGGGAGCACAAGCCGAGGAACAGGAGGTTATGGGAAAGTGGATAAGATCGGTGCTTAAGCCGGATAAGTTGAGTCAAGAGAATTGACTTGCTGTAATCGCGTGGGGCTATTGTAAAGCTGCACAGACGCGAGCCAGAGTGGAACACCCAGGGTTCCTCAACTGCAGGCCAGACAGTGCCTTTGTGCAAAGTGTCAATTTCCAGCGCAAGACCTCTGCTGAACAAGTCCCAACCAGCACATAAAGCGACGCTTCTGAAACCATGTTTTCCGCCTTCTGTGGATATTGACGCACGTGGGCTTGCGTCTCACACTCGTCATTGGGGCAAGCACACAGCATCCGCCTTAACGCTGAGTAGGGCTATGTTTGCCCGCCAGACTCCGCGAAGATTTCCTCCTGGCGTTTGAGTGCCTCTACGATTGTGCGAAGCCTTTGCTGCTGATCTGCTGTTGAAAGTGCGTACCATTCCTGTTCAAACCGGGCTTCATCTGCGCTGGTGCGCGGTCCAGACCATGGTGCGGGGGTAGCTTCAATCACATCGATCAAGTTCTGCCAGTGCCAATCTGGTTTCCAGATAACCCGAATGCCATTTCCCTGAGGGAACAAGGGCAGATATTCCCAGAATTCAATGGAATTGGGGGACATATGGAGCTGGACACGCTTCATTCCGCGCCGCAGCTCAACGCTGGCGCGATTGTGGGATAGCAGACGGGGCTCATAGGCCAACATGTGCGTGATTTCATCAGCAGAATGGGAGATTTCAGGATTGTCCCTGTACACCAAGACCAGATCAACGTCGGCGGGATTGGCGTTAGCGGTGAGCGTGCTGCCAAACAGATACAATGTCAGTGGCTGAATCGGAAAAGTGTGTGGATCAATCGCGTCTAGTCTCTCACAGATAGTACGTACCTTGCGTAGAGCGTCTTGGCGTTTCATGCTGCCGAGTCCTTCCTTGCTGAATCCGGTATGAGTATCGCGACGGTCTGGGTTCAACCAGGTCACAATGCGATTATTGTAAGATCGGCTTTCCTGGGGTCAAGTTGCTGGTATCGCACCTCAGCCCCTCGACAAGCCGTAACGAAATCCATATAATCAGAAACAAATCTAAACGCCACGCGCCCACCGCACGCTCAGGTGGGCCTGCGTGGCGTTTTCGTGTGTGAGAGGCCTATGGGCGTCACATCCCTACCCGCCCCGACGGTGACCCTGGAAGGCGCCGTGCGGCACATCCAGGAGCGGCGCGTGCACGTCGAAACCGTGACGGGCACTTTCACGGTGCTGTTGCAGGCTTC
>JAKJAC010000287.1 GCA_022707705.1 Chloroflexota bacterium | reverse complement strand
CCCCCGGAAAATCCTCATCCACCGTGCGCCCCGCCTGCGTGGCGACGGGTATCCACAGCCCCAACTCGCGCGCCAGAAGCCCCAGCTGTTCGCGGCACTTGCCTTCCCACCAGCTGTAACTCGCCTGCCAGTCTCGCGTGGCTTGCTCCCCATACAGCCCCGGCGCCGCCACTTCGAAAACCACCTGCGCTCCCCGTTTGGCGTGCGCCTCGAACACCTGCCGGTTATCAATATCCGCGCAAATCGCGATGCCGAAATCCAGCGCTCCATGCTGGAACCCTGGAATGTCGCTCCCCGGCGCAAACGCCTCCGCCTCTTCGTCCAAAACGGTCTGTTTGCGATACACGCCCTGCAACAGGCCGTTTCGGGCGACCAGCTGGCTGATGAAGGGCTTTCCGGCGGGATTGGCTTCGACGAAGCCCACCAGCACCGTCATCTCGCTGCCCGCGGTCAGTGCCAACGCTGCGCTGATTGCCGGGCTGTCGAGCGTCAGCACCGCTTCGGGGCAGGTCGCTGGGTCAATATAGCCGGTCAGGTTCATCTCCGGGAAAGCCAGAATATCAATGTGGCGCGCCTGAGCCGCAGCGACCAGGCGCGCCATTTGAGCCAGATTGCCCGCGAGATCCCCTTTCTCGCACAGCATTTGCGCCAGCCCGATACGATACGTTGTCATGGAATCGGTCCCACGGTGGGCCTGAACGCGACCCGCTTACATGAAACGCTCGAAGCGATCCTTATCCGCCTTGCAGATAGGGCACTTGAGCGGAGGTTGCGGGCGCGCGCACAGATAGCCGCAGACCTTGCAGCGCCATACCGGGATGCCACTGCGCGTGAAGCCAACGAATTCCTCCTCGTGCGCCGCCTCGGGTTGCGGGGCGCTCACGGCGGCGGCAGCTGCCGCTGCGCGTTGCTCCTCGGTCGGGCGGCGCTCGGGGATGGATTGCAGCGCTTGCTGCCCATCGCGCACCGCATCGGAGACGTAGAGCGCGCAATAGCAGGCGCCATAGGCATCCAGGTCGGGGTCGCGGTAGTCGCACGGGCAGATGATATCCAGGTCTTGCTCGCGAACGCCATCCGCCAGGCGGCAGGGGCAAGCCCAATAGCCGTAGCGCGCTTCGTTCACCAACAGCCCTTCGACCAGCCCCTTGGTGAAGTCCACGTCCGGATTGAGGTTGTAGGCGTTGGCGCGCGCCTCGCGGTCGAGCTGTGTATACAGCGCCTCAATCTGCTCGGCGGTGACGGTCGGGCGTTCGCTCATAGCTCCAGCTTCTCCCGAATCGCATCGGGTTTGAAGCCCACAATCGCCTCGGCGCCGTCGATCACCAGCGTCGGGAAAGACTTGGCGGGGTTCCACTGCCGCACTTCTTGCTCGGCGGCGCGGCGTTCCTCACCCTCGAGCAGGTCGAGGTAGATATAATCGAAGCTCACCTGAGCTTCCTCAAGCAGCTGGCGAGTCTTGCGACACCAGATGCACGTCGAGAGGGCGTACAGCAACACAGTATGTTCGGCATGTTCGCCACTGAAATGTCCCTTAGGCTCTGCCATGGGTTCCTCCTTAATATAGAACGCTGAGAAGCCTTTAGCCTATCGAAACCCCAGTATAGGCGCGCTCGGGCAAAAAGTCAATCCGAAAACCGGGTGATATCACTCTCACACCCTCGGTCTGCCCGGATTCCTTCAGTGGCTTCCGCGTGTTCCGTGGTTTTAATCGCCGCCTCCTACCTTGCCGCCACCGGCGTGGTTTGCGGCGCCTCTACGCAGTCAGGAGCGATACAGCTGAAATCCCCCGCCCGCAGCGCTTCGAGCAGCGCCTGCTCATCCGGCGGGCGCCCATGCACCCGATTGTAGTAGAATCCGAAACGCTCCACATGATGCGCATCCGAATCCGCCAGCAGCGGAATGCCGAGGCGCTGCGCCAGGGCGCTAATCTGCTCGATATAGCGGAGGGGCGTATTCCAGGAGTAGCCCTCCAGCGCATCCGGCGGATAACGCTCAATATCCACCTCTATTGTGTTCTGATAGCGGAAGGGGTGGGCGAGCGCCATGAATCCCCCTCGCGCACGCACGAAGCGATGCAATTCCGGGTAACGCCAGTCTCCCGCTTCCAGGGCGCGGTCCTGGATTCCCAGGACGAGGACGTGTTCACTGCCCACCGTCACCTCCACGCCGCCGTAGATGCGGAAGGGCGCGTAGCGCTGCTTCAGCGCCTGGAGTCGCGCCGGCGGTTGCAGGCGGTCGTGGTCGGTCAGCACCAGCGCATCCAGGTCGTGTGCGATAGCGCTTTCAATCATGTCGGCGGCAGGCGATTTTCCACATAGCGAGAGCTCACTGGTATGAACGTGCAAGTCAATCTTCAACATAATCTCGATTTTCTCTTCTTTTTCTTCTTCTCGTTAAGCCGGCTAAGTATAACACGTGTTGCTCAGCCTTCAAGGACACCATCCTGCCGCGAAAAATCAAATCTCTCCTGCGCCCCATAGGGGTGGTTGAGAGTTTTGCTGCCGCAACCGTTTCGCGCATTATCCCGCTATATGCGGAAACATGGCACTATTGCCAGACGCGCACCCATTTTATACTATCCCTATGATTCGGCTATTGATTGTTGACGAGCATGAGCAGGTGCGGCGGGCTTTGGAAGCCTGCCTGCAATCGGCTGAGGACCTGCAAGTAGTGAAAAGCACCGGGCGCTACGCCCAGGCGGTGCAGGAGGCGCGTGGCCTCGCGCCGGAAGTGATTCTGCTCGAAACGAAGGCGCCCGATGGGATGGCGACCCTCCAGGCGATGCGCGAGATCGCGCCGCAGTCGGCGGTGATTGTGCTGACCTCGTATTCTGATAGCCGGGAGGAGGAGGCGGTGCTGGCGTTGGGGGCGTGCGCCTACGTGCTCAAAACGCTGGATACCCACGCCCTGCTCGAGACCATCCGCGGCGCCGGAGGCGTGCTCGCGGCTCAAGAGCCTGAGGTGGAAGAGTCGCTTTGCCCCGAGCCTTTGCCGAACGTGCAGTGATTGCCGGGGGCATACCCTGCCGCGTTGGGCTGCTTTTTGATCCTACAGAAACGCCACGAAGACCTGATTCCCCAACAGCCGCCCGCGGGCGCTCAACCGAATGCGGGTATTATCCCACTCGATAAGCCCGTGCTGCGCGTAGGCTTCGATGGTTTCTCCGAACGTCTCCGCCAACCCGACGCCAAAGCGCGCCCGGAAATCGCCCTCGCTGACCCCTTCAGCCAGGCGCAAGCCGAGCATCATGGTCTCGCCGAGCTCCTGGGCGCGGGTCATTTCCTCTGCTCCCGCCACGGTCGGCGCTCCAACCTCCACCGCCGCAATGTAGGCTTCGGGATCGGTCAGGTTGCTCCAGCGGCGGAGCCCCAGGTAGCTGTGCGCGGCAACGCCCACGCCCAGCCAGGCGGTGTTGCGCCAGTAGTGCAGGTTGTGATGGGAAATCCACGGGCTGATGCCCTCCGTGCGTCCGGTTGGCGGCGGGCTCCAGACCTCGGGCGCAGTTGCCAGCCCGCGCGCCCAGTTGGAAATCTCGTATTGCCAGAACCCGGCGTCGCGCAAGGCTTCCGAGGTCCATTCGTAGCAATCCGCGGCGAGATCGGCATCCGGTTCGGGCAGCAGCCCGCGCGCGACCGCCTCGGCGAGCGGCGTCCCCGGTTCGAGCGTGAGCGCATATAGCGAGATATGTTCGGGCAGCAGCTCCAGCGCCGCCGCCAGCGAGGCTTGCCAGCGCTTGAGGCTCTGCCCAGGCAAGCCGAAAATCAAATCCAGGCTCAGGTTATCGAAGCCCGCCTGCCGGGCAGCGCCGACCGTGCGGACGGCGTCCTCCCACGTATGGATGCGCCCCAGCATCTCGAGCTCTCCGGCATCCGCACTTTGAATACCCAGGCTGAGGCGATTGACCCCGGCGCGCCGCAGCGCCGCGAGGTGGGGGGCATCCACTGTGCCTGGATTGGCTTCCAGGGTGACTTCGGCTTCGGCGGGCAGGGAGAGGCTGCGGTGCGCCTCCTCGATGAGCGCCGCAATGGCTTCAGCCGGGAGCAGCGAGGGCGTGCCGCCGCCGAAATACAGCGTCGCCGCGCGCGCCTCGGGGAAATCCGCGCGGAGGCGTTCTGCCTGCCGGTGCAGGTCCTGCTGGAGCGCGGCAGCATAATGGGGTTGCAGTCGCTCACGGTCGGCGTAGGTGACGAAGTCGCAGTACGCACACCGGCGCAGGCAGAAGGGGACGTGCAGGTAAAGGGCGAGTTTCATGGGTACCTGCTTCACGAGACAACGCCCTGGGTTAGATCGAGGAACAGATTTTCCAGCGTCTCGCGTTCTTCGGTGAAGGATAGCACCGGGAACCCCGCGCTGACCATTTCCGCAAGTAACCTGGCGAGGTCCTCTTCGCCGCCTTCGACCGTGACCAGCAGCTCTGGATGCCGCGGCGCGATCGCCGCCGGTGAGCCATTGGCGCGCGCGCCGTTGGTCGCCGGCGCCTCGAGTGTGATGCCGCGGACGGCGGGATGTTGCGCCAACCAGGCTTGGGCATCATCCGGGGCGCCGAGCAGGGCGATGCGCGCGCAGCGATGGGGGCGCAATCTCTGGCGGATGTCCTCTGGCGTGCCTTCAGCCACCATGCGCCCCTGTTCGATGATGCCGACGTGCGTGGCAATGTCATCGAGCTCGCGCAGCACATGCGAGGAGATAAAGATGGTCTTCCCCAATTCCTGCAGCACGCGCAGGATATCGCGGAGTTCGACGCGGGCGCGGGGGTCTAGTCCCGACGCGGGTTCATCCGCGAGAATGAGCGCCGGTTCGTGGACGAGCGCGCGCGCCAATCCCAGGCGCTGCCGCATGCCCCGGGAGAGCGTGCGCACCTCGTCGCCGGCGCGATGGCTCAGCCCCACCAAATCCAGCAAATCGGTGGAGATGCTGCGCCGCTTCTGCGGCGGGATACCGTAGCAACTGGCGAAGAACTCCAGATACTCGCTGGCAGACATCTCATCGTACAAGCCAAACTCATCCGGGATATACCCTAGCAGCTGGCGAACCTCATGCACTTGCGTGCGGACGGAATAACCGCCCAGGCGCACCTCGCCGCGCTCGAAACCGAGCAGCGTCGCGATGATGCGGATGGTCGTCGTCTTCCCCGCGCCGTTGGGACCCACAAAAGCATAGATGGCGCCGCTCTCGACCTGTAAGCTGAGCGACTCAAGCGCCGGGCGCTTTGCCTTGGGGTAGGTTTTGGTCAGATCCTTGATTTCGAGTATGACGGACATGCTGCTTTTCGAGTCACTGTGAGCTGGTTTCCCACCGCCTGAGCTATCTCCATCGAGTATAGAATGCTTAGAAACGTTGTCAATCGAGGCTCCCCTTTATTGGTTGTTTGCGGCGG
>JAKJAC010000286.1 GCA_022707705.1 Chloroflexota bacterium | reverse complement strand
GGGCAGCGACTTGATTTTGGCGCGCTCCTCCTCAGACCAGGAGAAGATGTTCTCATCCACGGGTCCGAGTCCCATCGCCGTCGGGTCCATTTCCTTGCGAATGCCATCAATACCCGCCATCAATTGGGCTGCCATTGCCAGATAGGGGTTGGCAGTCGCATCAGGAGGGCGAAACTCGAAACGGGCAGAATCGGGACGATTGGCGTATTTGGGAATGCGGATGGCGGCGCTGCGGTTTGCCAGGGAGAAAATCGCACTGATGGGCGCTTCGTAGCCGGGGATGAGGCGACGGTAGGAGTTGGTGCTAGGGTTGGTGAAAGCCATCACCGCGCCACCGTGATGCAGCAAGCCCGCCATGTATTGCCGCGCCAGCTTGCTCATGCAACCGTAACCGGCAGAATCGTAACACAGATTCACATCGTTCTTCCAGATGTGTTGGTGGAAATGCATGCCAGAGCCTGCCTCACCATACAGGGGCTTGGGCATGAAGGTCGCAGTCATGCCGGCGTCGAAAGCCGTCATGCGGGTGATGTATTTGATGAGCAGACTGGCATCGGCGGCTTTGAGCAGGGGCAACATGGAGGTTTCAATCTCGCATTGCCCGGGTCCCCCAACCTCATGGTGGTGGTATTTGACGGCAACGCCCATCGCTTCCAGGTACATGCTGATGCGGGAGCGCAAGTTGTACAGGCGATCCAGAGGCGGGATAGCGTGATAGCCGCCGTGCAACGGGATGCCATAACCGCTGCCCAACTCGTAGCTCTTCCAATCCGCCTCAGCAGATTCCACGCGGTACGAAGCCGCATTCATCGTGTTCTGATAGGAAACCCCATCGAAGATATAGAATTCAAACTCGGGTCCCCAAATGCTGCGATCGGCAATGCCGGTCTGTTTGAGGAATTCCTCAGCCCGAATCGCAATATTGCGCGGATCGTAGGGGAAAATCTGCCGCGTGTCCGCCTCGAGCGTGACGCAGATGAAACTCAGGGTTGGGACTTCCCAGAAAGGATCGAGAAAACCCGTCGCCAGGTCCGGCACCATCACCATATCGCCGGCACTCACACTCTTGAATCCCACACTAGAGCCATCGAAACCTACACCATTCTCCATGAGCTTCGAATTAAAACGGCTCACAGGCACGGTGACATGATGCCAGCGTCCCCACAGGTCAGAGAACTTCAGGTCCACCTGCATGATGGACCGTTCCTGTATAAATGCCGAAGCCTCTTCAAACGTTTGGAACATCAGCTCACCCCCTTTGACTATGCTAAGATGCGAACCACGATTCCAGAGTGGAGGTATCCACCCGTTATCTCAGTAGATTTTAGGCATAGCACCTAACGCTTCATAGGCAGGGCGCGGAGAGCCATCAAAGTTCAACAAGCTGTAGGGAGCATTCGGGTCGGTCTGACCCAGACCACCCTTCTGCGCATAATCCAGGTTCCACAGGAAAGCCAGGTGGACAAAACCCCATTGCCGCATCAAGGTGAAAGCCTCCACGGTCCATTGCGCTTGCTCTGCCAGGGTGTTATCCCACGCAAATTCAAAGCCCAGAGGCGCCTCGGTCCAACCCTCAGACGTAGCCCAACCGAACTCGGTCAAACACAGGGGTTTATTGTAGCCCGCGCGTTGCACCAGGGTGTAATAGTCCCAGATGGTGCTCTTGAAGGACCAGGAATGATGCGGATTATCAAAGGGTCCGCGGAATTTGGCAGTGGGGTCGTTATAACCCTCGTTCCAGGTCACGTTAGGGGGCATGTTGATGCCATTGTGGTGGGCGCCCACACAATCGGTGTAATCCAGGAAACCGGCGGCAATCATCCGTTCCAGGTAGGAGTAATCATCCATATAGAGCAGGCGGTTAGGATTCGCCGGGTCCGGGGCAGTGACGCCCGTGGGGGAAAGCGCGCCGCTAATCACGATGATGTTGGGGTCGCGGCTTTTGATCGCCTGGTAGGCAAGCCGCAGCATCTCCACATAGCGCTCCGGATTGAGTCCCTCGGCGGTATCCCATTCGCGGTTCAGGTTCTGCTCATTCCATACCTCGATGGCATGGATGCGCCCCTTATAACGGTCCACAACTTCGCCCAGGAAGGTGGCATACAGCGCCAAATCGTCCGGCGGCGCGCCAAGGGGGTCAGCATCAATGTAGGAACGGGTCCAATGCGGCGCATCCACGATGCTAAGCATCACTTTCAAGCCCATCGCGTTTGCCGATTCAACCACCGGGTCGTACAAGCTCCAATTAGCGGGCGCAGCTTGGTCAGGATGGATATCGGTCCAACGCAATTGTTGTTTGACCCAATCGAAGCCTAACTGCTCCTTCGCCTGGCGCATCGTATAGCTATAGTCACCCACCACCGGAATGACGCCCTGAATGGCAATGCCATAGCCAAATTTGCCCCAAGGCAGCGGCGGCAAGGTTGAAGTGCTGACGTCGGTCGCCGCGGTTGTCGGCGTGGGCAGGACGATGCCGCCATTGCCAGGAAGCGAGGCGGTCGGTTGGACGATGGGCAACTGCCCGCCGGGGGCAGCCGTCGCGGTGGCAGCGTTGGAGGGCACGACTTTGGCGCCCTCTTCCTCCGAGGAGAAGAGGGAGGTGCCGCTGACCGCACAGATTGCCCCTAACGCGAGAAGCGCCACCCAGATGACGCCGACCACGACTAAAGAACGACCATGCAATTTCCGCGTCGCTTCGCGCAAGTTCTGCCAGAACGGATTTTCCATGAATTCCTCCGAGAGTGCTTCCGTGATACCATCTCACTGCCGCGCGCCAACAACAGGCTCAGCAGAGAGTTATGATTGAGTATACCCGCCTTCGGCAAAGGGGCAAGCAAGCGCAAATTGCTTATATGAAGCGAGCGCGCCACGGGTTAGCCGTGGCGCGCTTCAGTTAGTGTGCTTGCAGGCGGGAAAGGGCGCCTACCACTCAGGGGTTCTTGCAGATAGCGCAGTTCACGCCGCCGCGGTCCGTGCGCACCTCATAGCTGGTCTCGCCAATCCGCAGGGTCACGCGGTAACCAGGAACGATAACCGTCAGGCAGTAGATGCCAGGCTCCTTGCAGCCGAGGCAGGAATCGGGCCAATCCACCGCTTCGACCAAAGTCACCAAAATCTGGTCCTTGGTCACGCCCTCGCGTTCCGCCAGCCATTCGATGGCGCGCTGTGTCGCGGCATTTGTGGGCGGCAGCTGCGAAGACGGCGGCGCGGGCAGCTTCGGCTCGCATAACACGAAACTGGCGGGGCTTTTACCCGTGTGCACATCGTATTTCCGCCCGCTCTGGTCGGCGAAGATGTACTGATAGCCAGGCGTAATCACTTGTGCGTACATCATATCGGGTTTGGGGCAGCCCAGACTGGCATCAGCCCATTCCATCTCGTTAACAGAAATCAGGGTGAGGGTCTCCGGAGCGACACGCAGTTGGCTTGCCAGCAAATCGCGCACCTGGTCCGCAGCTGTGGTAGAGGTCGCGCGCTGTTTGCCCTGAGACTCACACAGCGCCGCTGACTGCAAATCTCGATCCGTGTGCAAAGTCACAGTAATACCCTCCTTATCCGTGAAGGTGAAACGCCATCCCGGCGTCACCACGGTTGCATACGTCATGCCGGGTTGGGGGCAACCCAGGCTTGCATCGGGCCAATCCACAGCTTCGGCTTCCACCAGGGTGAGGTCCGTCGCCGGAATCCCGAGTTGGTCTGCCGCCAATTGCACCGCCTCAGCGTCGGGAGCAATCTCTCGAACAGGCACGGTCAGCTCCGGCGCTTCGACCTGCGGCGTCACTGCCGGCAGGGTCGCGGTGAGATCTTCAGCAGGCACCGCCTTGCCAGCTCCGGCACAGGCAGTGAGCAACAAACTCACTATCAACAACACCATTAGCAATTTCATTACCTACCTCCACAATCATCGTAGCCCAGAAGGGATACGTTTCAACTTTAGGGCAAAAGTAAGCTGCATCAGCGCTTCTCATTATTAAAACGCCGAAATCGGCTGCAAAGTTCCCTGCGCCGGCGGTTCGGCGATCATCACCACCCGGTCACGCCGCGATGATAGGTTAAGGGTCATCAGCGCTTGCCCCAAGGCTGACCCTTAGTATAATACCATTTGAGAAGGATGTGAGTGTGATGAAAAGCCCATTGAATCCCCTGCTTGCCCGTCAGTTCGCCACCGGCGCCCGGCGCAGCCGCTTTTTCTGGCTGTTGAGCTTCCATGTCCTGCTACAGGGCTTGATTGCCCTCGGATTTCTGCGGCTCAGTGGAGCAAGTGCGGGACCAGATGCGCGCATCTCCCTTTCCGGGCTATTGAGCAGCGCCAGACAGCTCTATTGGCTTTCCAGCCTGATGTTGCTACTGGCGGGAGGATTGCTCGCCCCCATTGCGGCTATTGGCGGGTTGGCGGGTGAAATCGAACACCGGACCTTCGATCTGTTGCGAATCACGACCATCAGCCCGCGCGCGATTGTTCTCGGTAAATGGAGCACGGCGGTGCTCACCGGTGTGCTCGTGCTGCTCGCCCCCGTGCCGGTGCAGCTGTTGGGCTTTTGGCTCGGCGGAGTCACGCTGACCGAGCTGATCCTCACGCAGGTCTTCCTGCTCGTGGTATTGATGCTGAATACGGCGCTGGCGCTGGCGATTTCCGCCACGGTGCGCAAGACCTGGGTGGCGGTGCTGATTTTCTACGGGACCGTCCTGGCAGTAGTGCCCCTTGCCGGGGGAAGCGCATTGCTCCTCTCGCTGTACAACGGATGGCCCATGCTGCTCTCCGGCAGTCGCTCACTGTGGCAGGCTGCCCTGGCGCAACATGGGTGGGTGTTGCTTGCCGGAGTACATCCGCTCAGCGCCGCGATTGCCAGTGTCATCCTGGGCACGGAGCAAGGGGCGTGGTTTTGGCTCAACTTCGCCATCGCCAACACTGGAGCATCCGCAACGAGCGTTACCCTGCCAGCGCCATGGCTAACCCACACGTTGCTGGCGTTGCCCATCACGGCAACCTTGCTCTGGTGGACGGCGCGAAAGATTGCGCGCACAGAGGTCTGAATGAAAGATTCCACGCTTGCCGCAGCGTTACACCCCCTGCAACATGCGTTACGCCGTCACGATGCAGCCACGTTGCTGGGGCTGCTAAGCCCGCTGTTGCTATGCCCGCTGTGGGGCGCTCTGTGGGGCGCATTCCGCCCGCAACCCGTAAAGGCCCGCTTGCAGCGCCTGGAACGCGCTACGGGGCTGGCAGAGCGCCTCAGCACCGCCTGGGAGCTGCACACCGGGCAGATTGACACAAGCCCTGCCCTGAAAGAGGCGCAGCGAGAGGAAACGCTCCATAAACTGCGAAGCCTGGATGCCCGAAAGGCTTTCCCCGTTCGCATTCCAAGAGCTGCCTGGTTGCTCAC
>JAKJAC010000285.1 GCA_022707705.1 Chloroflexota bacterium | reverse complement strand
TTCCTCTTCTCCGGCAGGCAGGGAGATGAACTTATTGGGCAAGATGCTCTGGAATTCGGGGTCCACTGCAACCAATTGAATGGCGGCAATCACATCCACATGGTCGCCAGGCATTGGCGCCCAGGCTACCGCCCCTTGCGCATCCATGGGAATGGAGTAAGCCACATACCCCTTTTCAAATAACGCCGCAGCGGAACCCTCAACCGATAGCATCCCTCCCGGTTGCCCCAACATGCCGGGTGTCAGCGGCATACCGCGCGGGATATCCATACGCACAAATATGCCATCTACCTCTTCTGTAGTGAGGAAGTACTCCAGAGGCAAGGCGGTTTTGGGCCAGGACTGCAACATGACCGCGCCATCTTCAACGCTAATCCGTTGCCCGCGTTGGATTTCTTGCGCAGCGACCACAATCTCCACCAGTTCCTGTGGCGGTTCCGTCGGTGTTACCTCTTCCGGTGTGGTCTGAGCGCTACGCGAGCGCATCCAGAAATACCCGCCAACCACAGCGGCTAAAACCAACAGCAAGATGATAAGTACCAGACCTCGGTTACTGCGCATTTCGGGGAACCTCCTTAACAGCTCAGACTCGTTCTTAAGAATTTCGAGCAACTTGTTATACGTCGAAACTGGTGAAGATAACCCCATCCTACCATTTTCTGACGCTACGGAAAGTTAGATAAGAGTAACTTTAGTGTAGCACGGCTTAACGTGATGTCAATAGTTGCTTGCATCGCAAGCATGATTCACAAAAAGGGACCTTTTTCCTCCAAGAAGAATTGCGCTTCCCTGATGTTCTTTTCAGGCTTGCTCAATGGGCAACGTACAGGTTGTGCGCATCCCCTGCCCGATATTGCTGGCAAAGTTGATTTGTCCTCCCAGCATCTCGATCCGTTCGCGTAAAGGCAGCAACCCCAGGCGTGTAGCGTTAGCTGAAGTCAATGCCTCGTCCAATTCGAAACCACTACCATTATCTTCAACGGTGATGCGCGCCCCGGTTTCTCCCATGTCCAGGGTAATTTTGATGTTGGTTGCGCGACCGTGTTCTCGTCCAATATTCACAAGTTCCTGAATTACGCGAAAGATAGTTACCTCTTTATAACTTACCAGGCGCCGTTCTTTTCCGGTAATGGTCAGGGTGACACCCGGGAACCCGCTGTCAGTCAATCCTTCCACGTAGCGCTTGAGTGTGGGCATCAATCCAAGATCATCGAGCATCATAGGGCGTAAGTCGAAGATGAAACCCTTAACCTTTTGAAAGGTGCTGACTACATTTTTCTTAAGTTCGGCCAGCTCTGCTCTCGCGCGTTCAGGACTGCGATCGAAGTAGCGTTCACAGATTTCTGCCTGCAACACGAGATTGGTCAATGATTGAGCGGGTCCATCATGCATCTGTCGCGAGAGCCGTTGCCGTTCGCGTTCCTGCGCCTCGATAATACTGGTGACCATCGCCTGTGGGGATTTGGGCGCGCTAGTGCTGACTGTTGGCAAATCCACAACAGGTTCAGTCTGTTCCAGAACTCGTTTATAGAGTTCTGCAACGCGCGTCAGGTTCTTCTGATCGCTTTGCAGTTTTTCCAATTGCCCGCGCATCGTGAACAAACGTTGCTGGTTTTCCAGCATAGCCGAATAGGCTGATTTGATATCATCGCGGGGCACAGTCTCAAACTGTGATTCTACCTGCCGAACTCGCGCGGCGGCGCGGGCATTGGTCTGCACCAGGCGATCGACCTCTCCCGAGGTTTGCTGGATGAGCATGTCCACTTCTTTGAGCTCTTGCTGCACTTTATCGTGCCCTCGACGACAGGCTTCTAGAAACTGACTCCATGCATCGTCAGTCATACCTAAACCTCCCCATGATTGTTTTGTCTCATGCCTGGCTACAACAGAAGCTGCCTTTACAAGCGCACCCAACCCCGTCGCAATGCGTAGATGGCAGCTTGGGTACGATCGGCGAGATTTAGTTTTGCCAGGATGGACGTGATGTGATTCTTGACGGTCTGTTGGCTAATGCCTAACCGGTAAGAGATTTCCTTATTGCTCAACCCTTCGATGATAAGTTCCAGGATTTGCATCTCTCGAGTGGTCAGAGGTGTGAAAGCATCGTCTTCGGGCGTCACGCCATAACGCCGGTACCCCGCCAAAAGCCATTGCTCCGCCTGTTCAGGAGTCATACGCCGTCCCGAAATCACATAATAGCCCTCAGAAACGGCGCGCACGGTATCAATGAGCTGCATCGGATCGACATCTTTTGAGAAATAGGCAGAAGCTCCGATGCGAATGGCATGATAAATCTGCTCTTGATCATCATAGGCGGTAAGGATGATGAAGTTAAGTTGGGGATTGGTGTTCTTGAGCTGTTGTGTCGCTCGCAAGCCATTGATAATGGGCAGGTTGACATCCATCAGGGTTACATCAGGCGCAACCTTAGGGATGACCTCGAGAGCTTCCTGTCCGTCTGCGGCTTGAGCCACCACTTCGATATCGGCTTCTGCCGATAACACATCGCTGACACCCTGTCGAAAGAAGGGGTGATCATCCACGATTGCTACTCGAATGACTTTTGAAGCTGTACTATGCGCGTCCATGACTCATCCTTAGTTCTAAGCCCAAAACCTGTATTGTATGACGAAGCGATCCCGAGAGTTTTGAATCCGCAATATCAGGTAGTGTTAAAACGTTGCACGTTGAAAAGACCGGGGTCCTCATCGTGCAACATCAATCCGAGCAATTGTTGTGTCGCTATGAATGCCCAACTCAAACCCCACGGACCCAAACCGGTCAGCGTATAGACGTGGGGCGTTCCTGCCAGCTGCCCTACCAGCGGCAGTCCATCACTGCTTCTTCCCACCCAACTGGTATACCTGCGGGTCATGATGGCTTGGGGGCAGAACTGTTTCCCATATTTCTCTATCTGGGTCCAGGGGTCTTCACCAGTCTGATTAGTCCAGGCGCTGAGTCGCCAAAATTCTCCGCGGTCCTGCAGCAATATCTGTCCGTTATCGAGCAGTAGCGGCATGGGGAGCGTCTGCTGAGTGCGGCATTCCACATTTTGCACGGGCAGCATGGTGAGATGTGGCGCCAGTCTTGGGCAAAGTCGTGTGGTGAAAGCGCCGGTTGCTACAACTACCGCCTTGGCACGCAACGAATTCCGTTTCGCCTTCAAGACCACGCCGTTGCTATCAGATTCCAGGCGTTGCACCTCTGTACGTGGGCGCAAGGTGATGTGCCCGTGCATGAGCAACCTCTGTGTCATCTCAACAGGGTCGAAAGCCAGATCGTCGTAAGTTTGTAAGCCGATCAGATAGCCCAATTCCATGGCATCTTCAAGCAATACATTGAAACCCTGATGGCTGAGACGTTGTACTGAGCGCTGCACCAGAATAGCTTCGGCGCTCGTTCCGATCAAACGGAAACTGCCTACTGCTGGCGCTGCCAATCCCAGGCTTTGCGCCGTGGCAGCCAATAGTTCCAGGTTCCGCGCGCTGAGCTCCCAAATCTCGGTAGCAAAAGCAGGTCCACGTTGCTCTTCCAGGACGGCATGAAATTCGGGGGTGCCCAACAACGCCAATTCCGAGCTGTTACCGGTAGCGCCGGTTGCGACACCGTCGGCATCTAGCACAACGATATTGAGATTCTGTTGCGCCAGCTGACGCGCAACGAGCGCACCTGCCAGACCAGCGCCGATGACAGCCACATCACACATGGGAGGCATGACTGAGGACATAAGCAACCCCTCCTGGCTTGCAACCGGTCAGAATACCATTAGGATTTTAAGGTCGCGGCGGCGCGACTACCAACACGGCTCGATCAAAGAAGGCAGCGTTATTGACGTCTGGATACAGTGGTTCCGCATACAGACAGGCTGTGACACGGCCCGCTGCACCCACCACAACTCTGGGAGAAGAGATAGTCACGATACCATCATCTTGATTGATGGTAACTTCACCCCAGCGAGCGTTTGAGCACCCCGCATTGCCCTGGGCATCTATACCCGCCCGCAACTTCAATTTATCTATAGACGAGTAAGCGGTGGCTCTGACCTGGAAGTAGACGGTGCTTCCGGTTGTCGCGGTGACTGTTTGGTAGACCCAGGCGCGGAATTTGAGCCACCGAATGGTCTCGATTTTTAGGGTGGAGCCGTTGATACGTCGCGCCGGATCGTCGGCTGCAGAAAAAATCGGTTCGGCGTAGGAGTTGTGCGGATCGTAGTTACCGCCAGGTATATAGTTGATATCCGCGCTCCATTCCCATCCTGGGATGCGGTTTGGCATAAGCCCATCAAATTCACCATTCACCAACTCCACGGGAACCGGCGTGGGGGTATTCGTAGGCGTAGAGGTGGGGAAGGGGGTGCGAGTGGGAACCGGTGTACGGGTGGGCGCGGGTGGCAGGGTGGGGGTCGCCGTGCCGGCGGGGACAGGGGTCCACGTAGGAATGACGGTGCGTACTTCTGCGATTTCCAGCGTCAGAGGTGTCACCACCACTTGTGGAAGTTGCGAGCTCCGCCAGACGATGTATCCCATCGCTGCTATAACTGCTACCACCAACAGCGCGAGTATCATTAAAATGAGAGTCTGTCCTCGTGTCATGGCGTTGTCCTCTTTTAGCATGAACCCGCTGCACTGATTGCCCAGCGGACCTGACAGGCTTGCAGCCTGCCGTTGAATGAATAGAGCGTGATCACCTCTAAGTCTGCGTTACCAGTGTGCCCATAGAATCAGGATCGTAGCCAGGCAGCGCTGCTACCGCGCTGCGGAATGCCGGATCATGCAACAGCGTACGCAACGGCGCGAGCAACTCACTTTCCCAATGCTCACGAGGGATCACCAAATCATAGCGTTCCCAACCCACTGGCACAAAATCCAGCCCCAGGGCTTCAGCTGCGGCGCGAACTCCCATCCCACAATCTGCCAGCCCGGTTGCAATATCTACTGCCACCGCTAAATGGGTGACCTCTTCCCTATCGTACCCGCGTAAACTGGCAGGCGTGATTCCGTGTTGCACCAGGAGGTAATCCAATAGGATGCGCGTACCGGCTCCGCGCTGTCGGTTTACCAACGTCACATCGGGTCGCGCTAAATCGGTGATTGCGGAGATGCCTTTGGGATTTCCCGAAGGCACCATGAAGCCTTGCTCCCGGCGCGTCAACGTGACTACAACAACCGGGGTGCAGAAGATGTGAGCCTGCCACATGGGCTTCACCGCGTCGCAATGCCATCAATCCGCCCAAACTGCCCGCATTCGCGCTTGCCAGACGGCGGGGCGGCTCTTGCTCTGCCAGGTATTGCGACATGAGGTCCAGGGTCAAATCGTGACTGCCAATTGCCAAAATGGTCCGGTCTAAAATTTCCGGGCTTTGATAAAGAGCAACGCTTACTTCGTCGCCAGCATCCAGCCCTTCCTGAAAGCG
>JAKJAC010000284.1 GCA_022707705.1 Chloroflexota bacterium | reverse complement strand
GAGCGGCGCCGCCGGTTGCAACCGCTACACCGCGCAGCTGACGGTCGAAGGCGCCACCGTGAAAATCGGGCCCACCGGCTCCACAAAGATGTTCTGCAACGAACCTGCGGGCGTCATGGAGCAGGAGCAAGCCTACCTGGCAGCGCTCGAACAGGCAACCGGCTTCGAAATCAGCCGCAGTACGCTGCGCCTCACCAACGCCGAGGGTCTACCCCTCCTCACCTTCACCGCCGCCGGCGAATAAGCCCCGCGCAAAATACAACCAGGTCCCGCGAGAGTGCTCGCGGGACCTGGTTGTATTCCCAGCACCGCGCCTTTTGGGTGGGTTGCACCTGCAATGCCCCCCCGATCTGCACTGGACTCTGCCTACAGCGGCCATTCCAGCTGCAATCAATCCTCCAGGTGCGACCCACCTGCCGCCCTCCCCCTCTACAAGTTTTCGTAGCCGCAGCATCCTGCCGCGCTTTGGCCGCGCGCATCTTGACACCTGCCTGGAACTCGTTGAAATCACAATGTTCCGAACTCAACCCTGACTGCAATATAAAAAAAACGGAGTAACCATGCATCCTAAGAACCGTCATCCATTGTTTCGGCTGTTCATCTTGATCGTTGTGGGGCTCGCCCTGCCGGTTTGGGTCACCACACTTGAGGCGCGCTCGCCTGCCGCGGAGCCGGATATCCCCAGAGTCACTTTTGCGGGCAGCCTGCGCGGACGGGTACAGCCCGCCGGTTTCAGCCCCGTCCAAACCCGGGTGACCCTGCCAACGGGTTACACCGGCGGTCCAGCAGTTCTCACCACCCGCGAGGGCGCCAGCAACCCGGTAACCGTGACGTTAGGACTACAAACGCCGCCCAATCTGGCGCACATTGCCAGCACCTGGAGCGTTACCGTCTCCGGCTCCATCGCCGCCAACGCAGTATGGAGCCAGCCCACGCTGCTCTCCGGTACCGTCACCATTAATCCCGGTGTGACGCTCTGGATTCTGCCGGGAGTCACAGTATTCGGCGGTCCGGAAGCCGAACTCGTCGTCAACGGGGTGTTGTCCGCGGAGGGCAATTCGGTAACGCCCATCTACTTCACCTCCAGCAGCGCCTCACCGGCGCCCGGCGATTGGCGCGGCATTCGGGTCAGCAAGTACAGCGACGGCTTCACGATGGCGTACACGCTGGTGCAATATGCGGAGAATGGCGTCTATTTCAGCGCCAGCGCCGAAAATGACGCCGCTCTGTCGGGGACGATTCATCACTCCACCCTGCAACACAACGAACGGGGACTCTACGTCTACGTCCGGCCCGATTCCCCACCCTACAACTGGACCACCACCAGCCACATCACCCTCACGCACAGCCTCATCTACAGCAACACGCTGGCGGGACTGGTGTTTTCCACCGACGCCGGCGGCGGTTGGACCTCCAATAGCAGCCTGGTGGAACATAACCGCATCGAGGAGAATACCACCGGCATTGTGCTCTCCAGCAACACCTGGTGGATCGGGCATTCCAACAACCACCCCACCATTCGCAACAACACCCTGCGCGCCAACAAAATCTACGGCATGGATATCGTTGGCTACGGCAGCTCCGATGGCTCCGGCTCGGATACCAAAGTGCTCCCCCTGGTGGAAAACAACCTGTTCGACGGGAACACCACCGGCATGCGCCTGTACCTCAACCCCCAGGGCGCAGATGGGACGCAGATCGTCAACCCGACCGTGCGCACCAACACCTTCCGCAATGGGCAGACCGGCATCCTGCTGGAACACCTCCAGGCGTACGACACCTTAACCGCCACCGTGCAAACGAACGTCTTCTATGGCTTTGAGGGCGAAGACGCCTACGCCATCAAGAACACCACCGACCGCCCCTTTGTGGCTGACGACAACTACTGGGGCGACGATGCCGCCGAGTGGAGCCTGGGTGCCGCCGGCAAAACCAGCGGCGTGGTCACCGTCAACAATTTCCGCACCGCAGCAGATGCCCCCGTGCTGACGCATATCACGCCAGGTGGCGGCGTGGCGGGGGGCACGGTCACATTCCACGGCGCGAACTTCGGCGAAATGGCGCGGCAGTACATGCCGCTCATACTGCGCTCCAATTAGAGCCTTCTCCACGCTAACACCTTATGGTGGGCGGGTTTCACCCCGCCCGCCATAAAGCGTTCACACCACATCAGGTTCCGCCAGTCCTCTCTGCGGCGATATCCGCGCGGCAGAATGCCGCGGCATTCTGCCGCGACATCAGTTTTTTGTGATTTTCGTGGATGGTTTAATGGTCAGCTTGATCTTGAACACCTGTTGGGAATCATTCTATCAATCCTGATAATCCTGTAAATCCTGTGAATCCTGTCTAAAAATGCCTTTTGATTTGGCCCAGGCGAAAACGCCCGGCTTCTGAGCCCGGCTTCGCTCAAAATCCGCGTGTTCAACATCTCGCTGACCAAAACACGAGTCCTCTGAAATGCCACTTTCAATTTTGACGTTTTTTTGACGCACCTTTGCTAGCATTATTATAGAGAGCGCCAACCTGAACGCCTCACGATAGCTCCTCAATGTCGCTCAACTCAATCCGGAGAACCTGTTTTCAATGTTTTGTAAGGAGGGAACGATGCAATCCAGGATACGATCCATCATGATCATTGCGCTGTTGTCACTGGCGATTTTAGCTTGTAGTTTGGGTGGAGGAGAAAAGGAAACTGAAACAGTGACGCCAGCTGCGACAACTCCCAAGCCAACCGCTATTGCCACCAAGGCGCCCGAAACCACGCCAGAAGCCGTGGTTACTCTCGGTGAGATTTACCGAAGCGAAGCTGGCGGATTCGCTTTCCGCGTTATTCCAGGCTATGAGGTTACCGATTTTGGCGATATGGTCAACCTGGTCGCCCCCGGAGCAGACCCCGACCTGGGTCCCGTTGTGACGCTCAGCGGCGCGATGATGACGAGTGACAAAACCAACGATGAGCTCTATGCCGAGCTCAAAGACGGCACGCCGCTGACGCTGGGTCCGGCGCAACCGATTACCGTGAACGGGATTCCAGGGCTTGCCGTTGACATTTCCGGCAATAACGGAGGGCATTCGATACGCGGGCGCGCAGCGCTGGTGATGGTGGCGCCCCGGCAGCAATTTGCGCTGTTACTTGGCGCGCCAGCCGATGAATGGGACGCAGTGGCCCCCTATTTCGATGCGCTGCTCGGATCCCTGGAGTTCTTCAAGCCGGTGATCCCACCCCCCACCTCAACACTCAGACCAGGATGGTATCCTTATACCAACCCCAACGACGCGCGCGATGTGCTGGTCTACGACGGTGGGATTTACGCAGCCACACTCGGCGGTGTGACAATTTGGGAAGTCTCCCCCACCCTGGAGGAAGGCTTCCCCACCATCTTCACGCCGTTGGATGGCTTGAGCCATGTCAGCGCCCACGCGCTAACACTCTGCGATGTACCCGTCGCCGGTGGCGGACGCGCAGCGCGCATCGTCGTGGGCACACAACTTGGGCTTAGCTTCTACGACCCCATGACGGGAGCCTGGGACGCCACTCCCATCACCCCGCCAGAAGCGCGCCTGGAGACAAGCAAAGTAGACCGTCTCATCTGCGACACGGCAAACAATCGCCTGCTGATTGGCTATTCGGGGCTGGGCGTGCTCGATCTTGAGAACGGCACATGGACACGCTTCACCGATAAGGAGGGGCTATCCTGGAATGGCATCAGCGACATCGCCGTGAGCGGCAGCGATATCTGGGTGGCTTCAGGTTACAACGGTATCTCGAAGATCAGCGGCAATCAGGTGACGATCTACAACGAAGCCAACGGGCTACCCAACCAACGCGCCAACGCACTTGCTTTTGGTCCAGATGGGACGCTCTGGGTAGGCACTTCCGGCGGTCTGGCGCAATTCAAGAACAACCAATGGAAGTTCTATGCCAGCAAGGACGTGAGCGGCTTGTCGGATATTCGGCGACTGGTCTTCGCCTCCGATGGCGCCTTGTGGGTCGGCACCTCCAGCATCGGCGGTGGGAATCTATGTCGTTTCGATCCGAGCACCAGCACCTGCGCCACACTCCACCGTGACACACAAGGCATATTTGGTTTAGCGCTGCACCCCTACAACGAATCGCCCGTTTACGTGAACAACATCGGGCTTCACGCATTGGTGGGAGAGGAGCAGGTGGACTTCACCGTAGAGGGGAATCTGCCAGCTACGAACTTCGTAGATTCCTTCGCCGCAGCCCCGGATGGCATGTTGTGGGTCGGCACGGATGGCGGTATTCACAGGCTCAATCCAGCGGCACCCGACCTTCCCTGGGAAACGTTCACCCGCGAAGACGGCGTTGGAGGCTCCAGCAGTTGGGCATCGGGGATTGCCATTGCACCCGATGGCACCGTGTGGGCGGCTATCATCAATGGCGATGCCAGTCGTTATCGTGAGGGCCAATGGACCACCTACGAGGGTATGCGCTCCTACGACCATGTCGCCGTGGATGCACAAGGGCGCGCCTGGTTTGGCGACGACAGCAAGGGCATCATCGTCCTGAACGCGGATGGGTCAAAAGCCATGGACCTCACCAAAGCCCAGGGATTGCCCAGTGATAGCGTCCAGGCGCTACTTGCGGATGGCGAGACGATGTGGATCGCCCTCGATATGGGCTTGGCGAAGTATGCCAACGGCAAGGCAGAGCTAGTGCTCGATAAAGCCACGCTGCCCCATCCTTACCTGCGGACACTGGCGCTGGAGCCTTCGGGGGCATTGCTCATCGGCGGCAGCCTTAGCATCGTGCGTTACGATGGCGCGAATGCCGAAGTACTGTATAACTTCCAGAAGGAAGGTTTCGGCGACTGGCTCAATCTGCTCGCCGTAGACCTCAATGGACGCATCTACGCCGGCACCCAAAACGGGCTTTTCAGCTCCGGTGATGGGAAGACCTGGACACGGTTGACAACCGCCGATGGATTGCTGAGCAACTACATCGCTGCCCTCTGCGTAGACCAATTCGGCGCAGTCTGGATTGGCAGCGGGTCCAGCAATGCAGGCGGCGGGTTGCTGCACATCGTTCCATAACCAATCAAGGAGTCAAGAGTCAGAGCCTGCATTCTGACTCTTGACTCATACCCATTAATTCAGCACTTGCTACCTGGGAGGCGCACATGGACGATCTTACGTTGGGAATCCTGGTATCGGTAGGAACTGCGGTGCTGATCGGCGGGATTTTCCTGCTCGACCGGCGCGCGCGGGCGCAGCGCACAGCGAAATTGCTGGCAGCGGCAGCGGAACGGGGGTGGGAATGCACTCCCATCAAAGAGGGACGTATGTCCGGCTATCAAATCAAAGGCAGGACACAGGGCGTCACCTGGTCGCTAGAGAGCACGCTCACGACTGCGCCAGCGGCTTCCGGAAGCGGCGCGACTTCACACCAGACGCGACACACGCGCTGGCAGAG
>JAKJAC010000283.1 GCA_022707705.1 Chloroflexota bacterium | reverse complement strand
CGGTACAGTTTTACTGCGAACGGTTGTGCATTAGCCGGCGCACTTATGCCAACTACCTCAATAGCCTGTGCGTCACGTTGTTGTTACATCTGAATGCCTGGTCCATGGGGCCGATGAGCGTTGTAGAGACCAGCGCTTATCATGGGAATATTCCGGCGCCAATCACGGCTTTGATTGGCGCTGAAGAAACACTCTCGGCAGTGCTGTTGTTGTTGCGCGAACCAGCCGTACGCTGTGTCACCCTCACCGGACCGGGAGGGGTGGGCAAGACCCGTCTGGCTATCGAGGTTGCCAATAAGGTACAGGCTGATTTTTCCGATGGCGTCTATCTCATCGCTTTGGACGCTATTTCGGATCCGGCATTGCTGAGTGCGACGATTATCCGTGTGCTCAATTTGCAGCTCAAGGGTGTGGATCAGCCTATGGAAGCGCTCAAGGCTTACTTGCGCTCCCGGCGCCTGCTCTTTGTTCTCGACAATTTGGAGCATTTATCGGGCATTGATCCAGTGGTGACCGCACTTCTGCAAGCGTCGCCCGGCTTGAAAATTCTCAGCACTAGTCGTGAAATGCTCAATATTAGCGGTGAGTATTGCTTCACCGTTGCGCCGCTGCCGGTGCCTGACCGTCAGATGTCCTTGACGGTTGAAGCCCTGCAGGAGTACCCGGCAGTGCAGCTCTTCGTTGAACGCGCTCGTGCAGTGCGCCAGGGATTTGTCCTTAATGCGGGGAACGCAGCCACCCTTGTGCAGATTTGCAGACGTCTCGATGGCTTGCCTTTGGCAATTGAGCTTGCCGCGGCGCGCATCAGGACGTATTCCCCCGAACAGGTGCTTGCGCAGCTGGAGGAGACTCTTGCCACCTTGCGTTATCCACATCATGATCGTCCTGTGCGTCACCAGAGCTTGTGGAATGTCATTGAATGGAGCTACTTGCTTCTTAGCCCTCAGCACAAGGCGTTCTTCCGGTGCCTGTCGGTTTTCGATCACAGCTGGAATCTCAAGGCGGCGCAGGCGGTTTGCGAATGTGCCGAAATCCAGCAGGGTCTCGAAGAACTGGTAGGCAAAAGCCTGGTTCAGCCCGTTTCCAGTCGAACGGATGCGCGATTCTATATGCTCAATACGCTGCGCGAATACGCACTAGAGCAGTTGCGCATGACTGGAGAGGCAGAATCGGTGGGGCGTCGCCATGCATGGTACTATCTGCTGCAATCTGAAATTGCCGAGACGGCTCTTGGAAAAGCCAATCATTTGGTATGGGCTGATTGGCTTCAATATGAACATGGCAATCTACAGACGGCATTGCGCTGGATGCTAGAGCATGATGAACAGGTGATGGCGCTACGCCTGGTAGGCGCCATCTGGCGTTTCTGGCAGGTGCAAGGCGTATTGACTGAAGGACGCTACTGGTTGGCGCGGGCGTTGGCAGCTAGCGCGGAAGTTGTGGACACCTTCAAATTGAAGGCGCTTTGGGGTGCAGGTTGGCTGGCGGAAAACCAAAGTGACATTTCTGCTGCGACGGCGTGTTTCGAAGAAGGTTTGTTATTGGCGCAAAAACTAGAAGAGCCGCGTTGGATTGCCCTGCTCCAGACCGGAATGGGGCAAGTGCGCCGTGCGCAACAACGCTACTCAGAGGCGCGTCAGCTCTTTGAATCGAGCTGGGAGATTTTCACGGCTATTGGGGATCGTGAAGAAGTTGCCTGGTCTCTGGACCAACTGAGTCGTCTGGCATTGGAGCAAGAGGACCTCGACCAGGCGCGGCAGTTTGCCGAGGCCAGCCTGGCGCTTTTCCGCGAGCTTCAGCATCACTGGGGCATGTCTCATGCACTGGATCACCTCGGCGATGCCGTATGGAATCAAGAGCAGTATGACCTCGCCGCAGCCTTTTTTGAGGAAGCCCTGCAGCAATCGGAAGCCCTGCAAAGTCGTTGGCTTGCTGCGTGGACGCTCTGCAAGCTCACTTCTGTGAGATTGGCGCAAGGTGAGATTGAGCAGGCACGCACGACGCTTGCCGAGAGCTTGCGCTTGCACCTCCAAGTTGAAAATACACTCGGTACGGTAGCGTGCCTCGGACGCGTGGCAATGTTCACCGCAGCTCAAAATGCCTGGTGTGATACAGTGCGGTTTTGTGCGGCAACTCAAACCTTGCACCGCAATCTGAAGCTGCCTCCTCTCACCACGATCTTTGTGCGAGGGATGAATCAGGCGCTGGATGAGGCGCGCATCCAATTGGATTCAGCAGCCTTTGAAGAGGCATGGGCATGCGGGCAGAACTTGACTCTACCGCAGGCTATTAACCATGCCAGGCACTGGTTGGGTATTGAGCCGTGAACTAGTACCCCTCCTCTTATCGCAAAATGCTTTTGGGGGGCATTTCCCCCACCGCCATCTGCTTTTTGCTCCTGTCGTCAAATGCGCCTTGGGACGTGACCGTTTAGCGTTCCCCCATTCGCCACAACTAAAAGTAGCTTTAGTCCGCAGTTCGCGTCTTGCACTGGGGGTTTGAGCAGTTAACTTGGAACTCTCCCTGCTGCAAGAACGTCATATAATGTGAGGAAATACACCAGGTGTGCTCAATTTGCGCAACCATGGTTGTGCATGGTTCAGCACTCACTGATTTTACTGGAGGTTGTATGAAGACAAAACTCTGGAACCGGTTATTCAGCACGATTGTCTTGCTGGCGACGCTGGCAGCGTGTACAGGCGCGCCCACATCCACACCTGTAACGCCGTCGCCTACGTCGACGCCGAGTGCGACTCCAACGCCCTTACCGCCCAAACCTGTGGTCCCTTACACACCTGTGCCCGAAGGGGAAATAGCCCCTGCGGTGATCTGGCGCAGTCCGCAGCGTGGAGAAACGCTGGCGCCTGAGACAGGTATCGAACTGGTTTTTGACCAACCTATGGCGCGTGAGAGTGTTGGACGGGCGCTTACGGTACAGACGGCGGCAGAATCGCCCGTAGCTGTAACTGGCGAACTCACCTGGCGCGATGACCGTACTGCCGTCTTCAAGCCCGGCAAAGCTTTGGCCCGCAACGTCGCTTATGATGTGATTCTCACTCAGGATGCTACATCTACTACAGGTGGCGCGCTGGAGGTCACTCAGGTTGTTCCCGCGCCCGGCACGATGGATGCCGAAGCGGACATGCTTATCACGGTTATGTTCAATCGCCCGGTGGTGCCTTTGACGAGCTTGAAGCAGATGGAAAACCTTCCCAATCCCCTGACGATTGAACCTGTTGTGGCAGGCAAGGGAGAGTGGCTCAATACGTCCATCTACGTCTTCCGTCCGGAAAAACCTCTGGCGGGTGGGCTTACGTATCGCGTGACCGTTACCTCGGGCTTGCAGGACCTTTCTGGCGCTTTGTTGCTTGAGGATTACAGCTGGAGTTTTACTACGCAACCGCCTGAAGTGGTGTGGACCGAGCCTAGCGACGGGCAAACCTTGGTAGATATTCGAAACCCCATTCGAATCGAGTTCAATCAGCCCATCGAAGCCACCTCTGCACAACGTGCTTTCTCTCTCAAGGGTGGGAGTTTGCTGCGTACTGACGTGGCGGGCGCGTTGTCCGTGGTGGGTAACACGCTCATCTTCACCCCTACTCGTGACCTCGACTTTGATACAGTCTATACTGTTTCCATAGAAGCGGGAGTCACTGGCGCCTCGGGGGGCGAGGGGATGCGCCAGCCTTACACGTGGCAATTCACCACTGTGCCTCTACCCCGCATCGTCTCTACCAATCCCGTTGATGGCGAGCGCAGTGTTCCGGCGTACAGCCCCTTCCAGATTATCTTCAACACGCGGATTGATCCCAAGACGGTCATGTCGAATCTCACGGTAACACCGCCACTTTCGCCGACGCAGGTCTACACGTATTTCTCGGAGTGGGACAACACCTTTACCCTCTACTTCGGGGCGCAGGCTTCTACCGATTACACTGTGGTTATCGGTAACGGCATTACTGACCCCTATGGCAATACCATCCCCAGAGGAACGACGGTCCGCTTCCGGACCGCGCCGCTCGAACCGAATTATCGCCTGTTGACTCCGGATTTCACGGCGACTTATGACGCCGCTCTCCCTGCGCAAATCGCCATTGCTTACCTCAATCTCACTCGCGTGAACTTGCGCCTTTACCGTTTGCCGGTGAGCGCCTTGCAGCAATCCTATTGGGATTGGCGCGAGAAGATGCCTGAGGGCAGCGATTTGCTGCGGGATTGGACCGTGACGCTTGAATCGCCTCTCAATAAGCAAAGCTATACGCTGGTGGACTTGGTGGAGACGTCTGGGGGGGTGCTCGCGCCGGGGGCCTATTTGCTGGATGTCAATGCCCCGGAGCTGGCGGCGAACGAATGGCAGGCGCGCCAGCAGCATCTGCTCATCGTCTCTGACTACAATCTCACTCTAAAGACCAGCACGGATGAGGCGTTTATCTGGGCAGTGGACCTGGCGACAGGGCAACCTGTTTCAGGTTTGAACATGGAGCTGGTGGAAATACAGGGTCGCAGCCTGGGCAAACTGACCACTGACCAGGAAGGCATTGCCCGTATGCCTTTGTCGCAGAATCGCAACTCGATTCTTGCTATCAGTCCGCAGCCTTTTGCAGCCATTGCCGAAGGCTGGGCGCGGGGTATCAGCCCGTGGGATTTTGGTATGGGTGAGGGTGTCTGGGAACAGAAGGTGCGCCCCTACATCTATACTGACCGCCCAATATATCGCCCCGGACAGAGCGTGAACTTCAAAGGCGTGCTCCGCACAGAGGATGATGCCGCATTTGGCTTGCCCAATGTGGGTACGGTGAAGGTTACCATCCGCGATGCTGGGTGGCAAGAAATCTACAGCGAGCCTTTGCCAGTGAGTCAGCTCGGCGCCTTCATCGGCACACTCGCCCTAGATGCCAATGCCAGCCTGGGCAATTATGCCATCTCCGTCGAATTCGATGATCAGTACTACGAGACTTACTTCCAGGTCGCCGCCTACCGTGCCCCTGAGTTTGAAATCGTGGTTGAACCGGCAGTAGCTGAGCTGCAACGGGGCCAAAACACGCAGGCGACCATCACCGCGCGTTACTTCTTCGGCGGTCCGCTGGCTAATACCGCGGTGACCTGGAATGTGCTCGCGGAGCGCTATACCTTCAAACCCTCTTGGGGGGGACGCTACAGCTTCAGTGATGTGGACGATCCCTGGATTTGCTTTGATTGTTGGTGGCGGTGGGAACCCGAACTGCCTGCAGAGGCGATTCTGAACGGCAGCGGTATGACCGATGCCAACGGCGAATTGCGGATCACGCTCGATGGCGCGGCGCTTGATGCGGCGCTGCCCTATCTCGCATCGCGTATCACGATCGAAGCCCTGGCTACCGGTCCTGATAATCAAGAGATTGCAGGTCGAAGCAGCGTCATCGTCCACCCCGGGTCCTACTACATCGGCTTGGCGCCCAGCAGTTATGT
>JAKJAC010000282.1:268-5455 GCA_022707705.1 Chloroflexota bacterium | reverse complement strand
CCAAACCACGGGGCGTATCGTGCGGATGTCGGTCAAGCCGGGCCACCGGCGTCAGGGCATAGGTCGCGCCCTGGTCACGCACCTGCTCGATGTGGCCCGACGGCAAGGCTTCACACAAGTGCGCGTCTCGACGGAACCTGATTGGCAAGACGCAATCCGATTGTACACACGCTGCGGTTTCAAGGCGTGTGGACGTGACGACGAGGACCTTTTCTTCGTACTATATCTCACAGAATCTTTGAGGCTGTCAACGATAACGTGAGGAGAATCCATGCGCAGCGAGCAGGAAATACTTGACTTGATTATCAACATCGCCAGGGATGACGAACGCATCCGCGTGGTGATCATGATTGGATCGCGCACGAATCCCAACGCGACTCGCGATGTCTTTCAGGATTTCGATATCGTCTACGGTGTCACCGATTTAGCACCCTTCATGTACAACTTCGAATGGATCAAACGTTTTGGCGAGATCATGATCATGGAAATGCCTGAGGATATGCAGGACCCGCCGCCGAGCAACGACGGCGGCTTTGTTTACCTCATGCAATTCACGGACGGCAATCGCATTGATTTAGGGATTTATCCCCTGGATAAACTCGACGCAATCGGTAGAGATAGCCTCAGTCAGTTGCTTCTGGACAAAGACGGAATCATCGAACCCTTTGACCCACCGAGCGAGCGTGACTATCTGCCCACGCCGCCCACGGCCAAAGCCTTCGCCGATTGCTGCAACGAGTTCTGGTGGGTCTCCCCCTACGTCGCCAAGGGCTTGTGGCGGCAGGAAATTCTCAACGCCAAATACATGCTCGATGTCTACGTGCGCGACCAGCTCACCAAGATGCTTGCCTGGTACATTGGTCTAAAAACCCAATTCACCGGCGCCCCCGGAAAACACGGGAAATATGTAAAACGCTACCTGGAACCGGAGCAGTGGGAACTGCTCCTCAAGACCTACTCTGCCGCCGACTACGATGCCACCTGGGATGCCCTCTTTGCCACCTGCGCCCTCTTCCGCCAGCTCGCCCTCGAGGTTGCCGCCGCCTTCCCGGTCGAATACCCGCACGGCGATGACGCGCGCGTCAGCGCCCACCTCGAACACGTCCGGCGCCTGCCTCCCGACGCAAAGCAAATCTACTGAACCAACAGCGTTAATGCAATCCTTGTGCATACCACCCAACTCATTACTACCCGAAACAAATACTGGTCTTCCCGGCTTCAGTGTGAAAACATGACAAATTGAGAGCAAAACACTGGACGTTTTGCGCGGCTCATCCCGCGAAAACTGATGTATATTTAAGCCATTGCAAAGTTGTCTTCCAACACCCGGTGAGAAGTTGGAATTTTCAATGTCTCTAGTAATCAAATTCATACAGGCTAGAAAGGAGTACAGAAGTGAGCAAAGCAGATAACTTGCGGGTGTACACCGATTTTCTTCGCGCAGAAGGGTATGTACCCCAAATCGACCAAGATGGAGATGTAGTCTTCAAAGTTGAAGGAGGAATGTATTTGATCCTGTTGGATGAAAAAGACGATCAATTCTTCCGCTTGATATACCCCAATTTCTGGTCAATTGAATCACCAGATGAGCGCACGAAAGTGGAGAAAGCAGCACTTTTGGCAACTGGCAACACAAAAGTCGCCAAGGTCTTTCCAGTCGGCAACAACGTGTGGGGCGCTATCGAAATGTTCGCCGCATCTCCAGAAGCGATAAAACCTGTCTTCGCACGTGCATTATCAGCGTTGCGTACCGCCGTGAATTCATTTAGGGAAGAAATGCGCAAGTAGAGCTCTCGCCTAGGCATTTTGCCTGGGAATCTCAGCTTCACTGGTTTGCTACAAGGAGTATTGGAGTCGGTTTTTTACCCGACTCCAATACTGATAGCTGTATTCTTCGCACCTCTCCTTCGCCACGTTAACTCCACTTACATCAGGAGATATGACTATGCTCCCCAACCCAACCGAGCTTCTGCGCATCGCCGGCATCACCACGCCCCTTATCGGCTTCTACGATGTCCCGGAACCTCAGCCTTTTGCGCCCTTTGCCAACCCGCAGCACTGCATCTTCTCCGCCTATCCCGCCTGGCAGAGAGGCGAGAGCGTGCGCATCACCAAAGAAGCCTTCAGTTGTGGGGGCGCCGGATACTGGCTTTGCGACATCGAGAGCAGGTCCAGAGAGCAGTTCGTTGACTTTCTCTATGCCAAAGAAGGGCTGAAAGCCTCCCGCGACCTCATGCACCAATGGCTGGATGACCACAGACCCTACCAACAGCAGCACCCCGCCATCGTCATCGGTCCGCTGCGGGAAGACCAGTACAGCCATCTCCGCACCGTCACCTTCTTCGTCAACCCCGACCAGCTCAGCCTCCTGGCAACGGCTGCGGAATATCACCACGCCGCGCGCGAGTGGTCTCCGGTGCTCACAAGATTCGGCTCCGGTTGTTCGCAACTCGCGGCGCTCTTCGATGACCTGGATGTCCCTCAGGCGCTCATCGGGGCGCTGGATATCGCCATGCGCCAACACCTGCCGCCGGACATCCTCGCCTTCACCGTCACCAGACCCATGTATGAGCAGCTGTGCCGGCTTGACGCGAACAGCTTTCTCTACAAACCATTCTGGAAAAGACTACAAGCCACCCGCGACAAACCGTAAATGCGCCTTGCCTTCCCCTATCTCCGTGGTACCATAGCGCCATGCGCAACAGCCCCTCACACACCACCCCAGGCTCCGGAACGGCTTTGCCCACAGGGCGCGCCGCGCTCCGCTGCCTGATAGTCCACGCGCCATAACGCGCGCTATCGCGCCTTTACCCTGGCTATCAAGGAGACCTGTACCACCATGCAACTTATCAACCGCATCAAATCCCACCCTGGGCTTGCCCTCATCATCCTCGCTTACATCGCCTTCATCTCCCTCGGCATGCCCGATGGCTTATTCGGCGTCGCCCTGCCCTCCATCCGCTTCGACTTCTCCGTGCCGCTCAACGCCGTCGGCTTCATCTTCATCGCCAGCACCACCGGCTACATGCTCTCCAGCTTCTTGAGCGGTGCCCTGATTGCCCGCCTCGGCGTCGGTCGCGTCCTGGCAATCAGCTGTGCGCTCACCGGCAGCGTTCTCATCGGCGACACCCTCGTGCCCAATTGGACCTCCATGGTCATGCTCGGATTTGGCGCAGGGCTTGGCGCCGGCGCCATTGATGCTGGTCTCAATACCTACGTCGCCGCGCACTTCGGCGAGGGCTTGATGCAATGGCTCCATGCCAGCTACGGTATCGGCATCACCCTGGGTCCCATCATCATGACTTTTGCCCTCACCTCACTCAACTCCTGGCGCGCCGGCTATCGCATCGTCGGCATCTTTCAGATAGCGCTCGCCGCCTGCTTCGCCCTGACCATCTCCATGTGGCGCCGCAAAGAAGATCCCGCCGCTACGGAGCAGCCTAAACGCCTGACGGATTACCAGACCCCCGTGGGCGAGACCCTCCGTCAGCCGCGTGTCTGGCTCAGCGTCTTGATGTTCTTGCTCTACACGGGCGTCGAAGTTGCCCTGGGCACCTGGGTCTACACCCTGCTCACCGAATCGCGCGGCGTAAGCCCTGCTGCTGCCGGTTTCTGGACCGGTAGCTATTGGGCAATGTTCACCCTCGGACGGATGCTGGCGGGCTTGTACACCCGGCGCATCAGCGCCAACGCCCTCTTGCGCGGCAGCCTGGTCGCAGCTCTGGCGGGCGCCCTGCTCCTCTGGTGGAACCCTGCCCCGGTCACCAACCTCATCGCCGTCGCCATCTGCGGTTTCGCCATCGCCCCAGTCTTTCCCGCCCTGGTCTCCGGCACCAGCCAACGGGTGGGCGAACGCTTCGCCGCCAACACCATCGGCATGCAAATCGCCGGAGCGGGCTTGGGCGGCGCCCTCATTCCCGGCATCGCCGGTATTCTGGCGCGCCAGTTCTCGCTCGAAGTCATTCCGGTCTGGTTATCCATCCTCTTCCTGCTGCTGTTGGCATTGCAGCAATTCCTGTCACGCGCTCGTCCCGCACACTCATCTGGTTGAGTCTGCTAGGAAGTATTTTAGGGCGTGCGAGGCGCGCCCTAAAAACACTAAGTTCCTGCGAACAACTCTCTGCGTCTTTTTTTAAAAATTAAACGCGGGCATTGAGCATTTCGGCTTCTGTGCTATCCTTATAACAAGGTGCAATCGGGGTTTCTCACCCGTCGCACCAGGTCAATTGCCGCTCACAACACGCGTCTCGGATACCGAAATCTAAGGAGGCAACCATGATTACGTCTAAAGATCACGCTAACAAACCCCTCATCAGCATCACCGATGGCAAGCAATTAGGAGAAATCAAAGGTCTCTACCTCGACCTCGAAATGCGTCAAGTTATCGCCATTCACCTGGGCACCGAAGGGATCATCAACCGCAAAGTGCTCGCCATTCCGTGCACCGCCGTACAAGTCTATGGCATTGATGTATGGCTCGTCTCCGGTCCCGCCGTCGTCTCCACCCTTGATGAAATTCCCGATTCCTCCACCTTCACCCTGGTCAGCAACCTCCGCGGGCGGGAAATCCAGACCGAGGGCGGCACAAAACTTGGCGTCGTAGAAGACGTCATCCTCGATAACGAAGCCAATGTGCTCGGCTTCACGCTCGGCAAGGTCTACGCACAGGGACCGCTGGCGGAGAAAAAAGCCATCGTCCGCGAAGCCATCACCGATTTGGGTAGCAAAGACAAACCGATGACCGCAGCCCTGGCGCAGGCGGAAGCGCTAAGCGTCCCCGCCATCTAGACATGGAAATAGTCCCGGTCTCGCTGCACAACTGCGCCGATTACACCGGCTACGCCCGCCGTTACGGTCCCGAGCACGACGAATCCTTTCTGCCAGAGGCCAGCTTCACCCCGGACGAGGATTATCCCGCGGCGCTATTGCAAGCCCATGGCGCGGTCATCGGCGCCGTGGGCTTGATGCGCACCCCCCATTTCCGGAACAAAAGCAAAGCCCGCCTGACGATTCTCCACACCGTGGAGGGAACACTGGAAGCCTACGCCCTGTTGCTCGAAGCCATCCTGCCGTACACCGGGGATTTGCGCTCGATCTACGGATTTCTTCCGGAGACCCAAACCACGACGCGCCGCCATTGGGAAGCCCTCGGCTTTACCGTGGAGCGCTTCGTCTACCTGCTTGCAT
>JAKJAC010000282.1:0-258 GCA_022707705.1 Chloroflexota bacterium | reverse complement strand
CGCCCAGGAAACTCGGCCCGCTGAACTTCCCCCCGGCTACGACCTGCTGGCGCTCACGCCGGCAGACACAGCCGAAATTGAGCAGCTCTGCGAGCTGTGGAACCAGAATTACCGACAGCAGCTCGGCTTCATCGGGGCAACACCAGAATTCATACAGGAAGCCTTCCTGAGCGCTGAGAATATCCCGGGGGGCATCCTGTTGCTGCGTCATGGCTCCGAAGCGGTCGCCACCATCAAGGTCAATCGAGACAACGAACC
>JAKJAC010000281.1 GCA_022707705.1 Chloroflexota bacterium | reverse complement strand
CTTGCTGGATCATGGGGTTCGTGCAACGGCGGCTTTGGCGGCACGCTTGTTGCGGGATGGGCATCGAGTTGGATTGTTGTTGTATGGGCAAGGCAATCAGTGGGTGATGCCGGGTTATGGACGGGTGCAACAGGCGCGCATTTTGCGTGCTCTGGCGGCGGCAGCTCCTGCTGAGAGCGGCTTTTTTGATAGCCTGAATTTCCTCTCGCCGCGAGCCTTCCCGCCACGCTCACAGCTGGTTTTTGTCAGCCCTTTGGCGCTCGATGATGACGAGATGCTCTTTCGTCTCCGCGGACGCGGATACAGCATTTGGGTGCTTAGCCCCGATGCGATTGCTTGTGAGGCGGCAATGGAACATCCGCCCTCCTCCCTGGCTATCCGTTTGGCGCGAATCGAACGCGCTCTGTTGTTGCGGCGCTTGCAGCAGGGCGGCATTGTGATCGTGAATTGGTCTCTTGATCGGCCGCTGGAAGAGTGTTTACGAATTTTAACGGGACGTGCAGTTCAGGCTTTCGCTGCTGTTGCACATTGGGGGTGAATTCCGCAGTTACTTGCCTTACTACTGCTATTCCCTGAGCTGTACCTCGCGCATTGTAGGAGGTTATCATGTCGAAAGGTTTTCATAATCGCATTCTGCGGATCAATTTGACTACAGGAGAAATCAGCACAGAGGAGCCCGGTGAGCTATTTTTCCGCACCTATTTGGGAGGCTGGGGGCTGATTGCTTACTATTTGTTGAAGGAATTGCCTCACGGTGCCGATCCACTAGGTCCCGAAAACCTGCTCATTTTTGCACCTGGAGTTTTAACCGGGGCGCCTGCTGGCGGGACGGGGCGGAATGCCGTTGGCGCTAAATCACCCCTTACCGGTGGCTTTGGCGAGGGAGATATGGGAGGGTATTGGGGGGCGGAGCTCAAGCGCGCGGGTTGGGATGCTATTATCGTTACGGGCAAGGCAGAGAAGCCGACGACCATTTGGATCAAGGATGGGGTCGTCGAACTCCGCGACGCCAGCCACTTGTGGGGGCACGAAACACTAGAGGTGGAGCGCGCACTTCGTGCAGAACTGGCAGAACCGCACCTGCGTGTAGCACAATGCGGTATCGCAGGGGAACGTCTGGCACGCATGGCTTGTATCATCGGCGACGCAACCCGCGCTGCTGGACGTACTGGTTTGGGTGCGGTGATGGGATCGAAGAACCTGAAGGCAGTGGCAGTCCGGGGCACGCATGGCGTCGAGGTGGCTGATAAAGAGGCTGTGCGGAGAATTGCTAAATGGTTGAGCGAAAATGTGCGCAATCTCTGGACTGCCGGAATGCAGGATTTTGGGACTTCAGGTGGATTGCAGTATTTGAGCAGTATTGGGGGGCTACCTACACGCAACTTCCAGGAAGGCAGTTTTGAGGGCGCGGAGAAAATCACGGGCAGCACCATGGCGGATACCATTCTCACCGCCAACGATACCTGCTATGCCTGCCCCGTTCGCTGTAAGCGCAAGGTAGAGGTCAAGGAGCGTTTCCCTGTGACCCCGGAGTACGGGGGACCGGAATATGAAACCATAGGCGCGTTCGGTTCGGCGTGTGGAATTGATGATCTGGAAGCCATCGCTTACGCCAACCAACTGTGCAATGCCTATGGGCTGGACACCATCTCTACAGGAATGACGATTGCCTGGGCTATGGAATGCTTCGAGCGAGGGCTACTCATGCCGGAGGATACTGGAGGACTGAATCTGCGTTTTGGTGACGCTGAGGCGATGCTTACCCTGGTTGAAGCCATCGCTCAGCGCAAGGGCTTTGGCGATGTGCTTGCGGAAGGTGCGTTGCGGGCTGCGCGTTGGATCGGTCGCGATACAGAGCGCTATGTCATGCATGCAAAAGGTCAGGAATTTCCCATGCACGAGCCGAGGGTCAAGTTTGCGCTGAATCTGGGTTATATCATTTCACCGACCGGCGCGGATCACATGCACAACATGCATGATACCAGCTTCACCAGAGGCATCGAGGGCGTGCGTTCTTTGGGAATTCTTGAACCCTTACCTGCGGATTATCTTGGTCCGGAGAAGGTGCGTCTTTTCAAATACGAGGTGGATTGGCAGGTTTTCTGGAATTGTGTGGGTTTGTGCATGTTTATGCCGTATAGCAAAATGCAGATACGTGATTTAACGGCAGCGGTTACCGGTTGGGATATCTCGCTGTTTGAGATGGAAAAGACGGGGGAGCGAGCGCTGGCTTTGGCGCGACTCTTCAATGCCCGAGAAGGCTTTACCCCTGCTGATGACGCACCTCATTGGCGTATTGGTACGCCTTTCGAATCCGGTCCAGCGGCGGGCGTAAAAGTGCCGGCGGAGGCGATGCACGAAGCGCTGATGCTCTATTATGATATGTGTTCTTGGGATCGGCGCACCGGTGCGCCGATGGCTGCAAAACTTCACGAGTTGGGTGTAGGATGGGCGATTCAATGACCATTTCAGTGATGTCTTCAACAGCACAGGTGTTCAGGTTTGCAACCGTCTTCGGAGAGATGTGTCTTGCGTGGGAGGGGACTACAGCAGATCCTCGTGTGATGCGGATTTTTCTACCCAAGGATGCCGTCGCCGTGAGGGTACCATCATCTCCCATCATATCTCCTGCCGTTGCTGAGTTGGGCGCGCGAATTCAGGCTTTTCTCGCTGGCGAAGCACCCGTTTTTGATTTGGGCATTTTGGCGCTTGATCATTGCCGCGATTTTCAACGGCAAGTGTTGTTAGCTGAGGCGGCAATTCCGCGGGGGTGGGTCAGTACCTACGGACGCATCGCGGCACATCTAGGAGTCCCATCTGCTTCGCGCGCGGTGGGAAATGCGCTGGCGCAGAATCCCTTTCCAATCGCAATTCCCTGTCACCGAGCGGTCCGAGCTAATGGGGCTTTGGGTGGGTATCAGGGCGGATTGGCGCTCAAGCATAGCTTGCTGACGACTGAGGGGCTAACGTTCGATGCCCAGGGACGAGTATTATTGACACAGGTCTGGTATTGAATTGGTGGACTCGATAATGACTCTGGGATCAGAGCTGGGATAAGGGAGCGTTATTATGGATGACGCACGTGTCAAGACTGAGTTCGCACCGGCTGAGCGTGTCACTCCAGAGGAACTCAAGCGACAGGTGGCAACTTTTGGTCAGCGCGCACTGTTGCGTGAGGTCTTGGATGCGACGCCGGTGGCGGTGATGGGGCTCAATTCATGTCGCCAGATCATTTATTGCAGCTTGCCGTTGCTGCGCGTTGTTGGCGCTAAAGCTCTGCGTGATGTCTTGGGACTGCGCCCCGGTGAGACACTGTATTGCATTCACGCCTTTGAAAATTCCGGTGGTTGTGGAACCACACGTTTTTGCCGCGAGTGTGGCGCCGTGCGAGCGATTCAATCCTCGCTGCTCGGGGAATACTCTGTTGAGGAGTGCTCCATTGCCCGGCGCCAAAATGAGGTGGTGGAAGCGCTGGATTTGCGGGTTTGGGCTACGCCTTTGCGGATAGAAGACGAAGAATTCGTCATTTTCTCATTGATGGATATTGCTCACGAACGTCGCCGGCAGGCGCTTGAACGTATCTTTTTCCATGACATTCTCAACACGGCTGCTGCATTACAGAGTGCTTCGGAATTCATGGTCTTGGATGAGGGTGGGCAGCAACGTGATATGGTGGGGCTTATCTATGTTTCGGCACAGAGCTTAGTGCAGGAAATTCGGACACAGCGTGATTTGCTGGCTGCCGAAAATGGTTCCCTCCAAGTGAACCTGCAAGTTGTTGACACACTGCCATTGTTGCAGCAGTTGCTTGAGCTATATCGGTATCACCCCGTTGCGAAGGATCGCGTGTTGTGCATTGCGCCCGGGGTTGAATCTGTGTCTTTTGAGAGTGACCCGACGTTGCTGGTCCGTGTGTTGGGGAACATGCTCAAGAATGCGTTGGAAGCTTCAGCGCCCGGCGAATGTGTGATGCTGAATTGTGAATGTTTGAGCTCTCATGTAGCTTTCACAGTGCATAACTCGAGTTTCATGCCGGAGTCCGTGCAGTTACAGATTTTTCAGCGCTCTTTTTCCACCAAAGGACCTGGGCGCGGGTTGGGAACCTATAGCATGAGATTATTGAGCGAGCGTTACCTCAATGGCGAGGTAATCTTCGAATCCTCTCCAGAGAACGGTACAACGTTCACCGCGATCTATCCTCTGCGGCCTGAGGCATGAACCTGGCAGGCGTGATTGGGCGCACAAAGCGCCCAATCACGCCTCTCTGCATCTTCTTCACGGAGTCTCATCTCCCTAGATGAAGACTCCCAGCAGAAGTAATCCGCCTTGCACGGCGATTGTGCGTGCAAACGTGCGCCACGATTCCCGTGTGTTGAAATGTTCTCGATGATACTCTGCCCCTCCGATAGCCACTACCACTGCGATAATACCCAAGGGCAGCACTAGCACTTGCCGGATGCCTATTGCGGTTTGGGTTGCCTGTGAATAAAAGCCACCATCCGCCCAGAACGCTGCGTAGACGCGCATGAGCACATCCAGAAGTACACTGATAGCGACGAGTGTCAACACTATGGTAAGTAGCCATAATCCCAGGGTGAGTAGGACTGCCCGGACTGTCTGAGTTTTCTTTGTATCGGTCATGGTTTTGTTTCTCCTTACTGATTCATTCCTGGAATCTGCTGCTGCCCTTACCTTGACATTCCCAGGCAGCGCAGTGGCAACCAGACTGGAGTCCCCATTACTGGGCTGTATATGGCTGTGCCCAGGTATGGAGAGGGATCGAGGAAGGTGTGGGGATCGAGGGGGTTGGTAGGTTGTTCCTCAGAAAGCACATGATAGGGGAAGCCTTCACTAGCGTGAAGTGGCTGAGCCACGCCGAAAGTAGCATGGGGCCAGATAGCCATACTCCCGCCGTGCGTTGTTCCCTGATATCCCAGCAACTGCCCCTTCTTCACGGGAATTCCCTCCGATCCCACTGGAAACCCTGCCGCGATGTAGGACCCATTGCCCCAAGCTGGCGCCATTCCGGCGTAATATGTCCACACTTTTTGTCCAGGGCGTACAGGGTCATCATGTAGAATGGCAACCGCATCTCGCCAATCGGCATCGCGCATGAGCAATCCATCAGCCACCGCGTAAACGGGAACATTGCCCTCAAAACCCTCTCCCATGAAAATCAGACTCTGGGTAAGCCACCATACTCCCATATCGGCTCGGGTGGGTAGCTGCCAGGCCACGTCAGGGCAGGCGGTGACGGTTGTGGGTGGATGAATGGTCACATCGCGCGGGCGGAAAATAATACTTTCACCTGCCCATCCATCGGCGATGTAATACGTGAAGATAGTATCGAGCATTTCCGGGGTCCAGCGCTCGGTGTAGACAGGGTAGCCCATGAAATGATGGATAAGGATCATGGGGAATTCCTGGGCGCGGATACTTTCAAGCAAGGGGCTTTGATCCCATACTCCGGCGTTT
>JAKJAC010000280.1:2759-5498 GCA_022707705.1 Chloroflexota bacterium | reverse complement strand
CCGCCTGCAAAAATCACAAAAAAAGACTACCCCTCTGCTTTCTTGCACAGCTCCCAGGATCGTTCGTCAAGCTAGTATTGCCATCGTAGAAAAAAAGCGAGGGGCGGTGGAAACGGCCTGGGCGAGGTGCATGGCGCTCATTCAGGCTCGAAGCGGGCGCGCCAGGCATCGAAGAGCTGCACCGGGCGCTCGCCCCAACGCGCGACGTGCTGGCGCGCCTCGGCAATCGAACGTTCACGCCACAGGTCGCCCCGGGATTTGCTGAAGAACAGGTCAGCCCAGCTGATAATCTGTTCTTCAAGGGACTCGGGGAAAATATCCGCCGGAGGCAAGGGCAAGCCCTGGCTCAGGACTTCGTCTTTGGTCAAGCCCAGCCCCACGTGAGATTCGGCGACCCGCGCGTGCAGCGGCAAGCCTTCCTGCTCCAGGATGCGGCGCCCAGCGACGATGTGCGCGATATAGGGCAGGTCGCCGGTACAGCCCATGTAGGGGGCGTTGACGTGAATCACGCCGATATCGTGCAGCATGGACGCTTCCTCGATGAAGCGCCGTTGGGCGGCATCCAACCCGAGCTTATCGGCGATGCGCAGGGCTTTCGCCGTGACCGCAGCCACGTGCGGCAGGTAATAGGCGTAGGTCAGCGAATTCGGGGCGATGTATTTGTGGATGATTTCGAAATAGGGGACCGGTAAGGTTGTCATTCGGCTGAATAAGGCTCCTCGGATTCGCGCGCGACGACGTATTGCAACATGCCCACCTGACGCACCATGCCTTTGAGTTCCAGCATGACCAGGGTGCTGGTCACCGCCTCCATGGGCAAGCCCACCGAGCGCGCGAGGTCATCCACATAGCAGGGTTCGGCAGATAGCTGCGCCAACACCCGGGCTTCGGTCGGATTGGCGGGCAAGACTTCGCGCACCTGTTGCTTGGAAGCGAGCTGGTCCAGGCGCAAGGTCTCCAGGATATCGCCGACTTCGGTGACGACATGCGCGCCATCGCGCAAGAGGCGATTACAGCCCGCGGAGGATGTGCCCAGAATGCTGCCGGGCACGGCGAAAACCTCGCGCCCGTGGTCGGCGGCAAAATCTGCCGTGATCAAGGCGCCACTGCTGAGCGCCGCCTCCACCACCACCACGCCCAGGCTCAAGCCGCTGATAATCCGGTTGCGGGGCGGAAAGTTCATGGCTTCGGGACGGGTCCCGAGAGGGTAATCGCTGAGCAAGGCGCCCTGGGCAGCGATACGCTCCGCCAGAGCGCTATGTTCACGGGGATAAATCTGGTCCAAACCGCTGCCCAAGACAGCAAGCGTGCGCCCGCCCGCATCCAGCGCGGCTTGATGGGCGATACCATCCACCCCACGCGCCAGACCGCTGACCACCGTCACGCCGTTGCTGACCAGCTCGGAAGCCAACAAACGCGCGACCTCACGCCCGTAGGGGGTGGGTTTGCGTGTGCCCACCAGCCCGACCGCCCATTCGTCGGCGACAGTGAGGTTGCCCTTGACGTAGAGCACGGGGGGAGCATCGGGAATCTGCCGGAGCAGCATGGGGTATGCGGGGTCATCCCAGGTGAGGGCGGTGATTCCCGCGGCTTCGATTTTTAGCTGCAGCTGCTCCAGGTCCACCTGGCGGCGCGCCAGCACCAGGTTCTTCAGCGAACGCTGGTCCAGGCCCACCAGACAGAGGTCCGCTTCGGGAGCCTCCCAGGCAGCTTGCACATCGCCGAAACTCTCGAGCAAAGCTCGCAATCGTACGGGACCGATGCCCCGTACAAGATTGAAGCCTAACCAATAGCGCAGGTTATCCATGGGAAGGCGACCTTTCAGGGGACAACCGGATGTGTTACAGCGCTACTCTTCGTCGGAAAATAAGCCCGGCAAGGGGCGAATGACCATTTGGCGCGCTTCCAGGTCCATGGAGAGGACAACCTCACGCGTGGCGGGAATCAGGACTTCACCACGCAATCCATGAACCACGATCACATCGTTGGCGCCGGGTAGGTCAAGGACTTCGACAATCTCACCTAGCGCCTCGCCCGCCTCGGTGCTGACATGCATGCCCACCAGCTGGTGCAGGTAGTACTCGCCCTCTTCCAAGGGCGCGGCATCCGCTAAAGCCACCCAGACGAGCTGCCCCCGCAAGGTGTCGGCGGCATTCCGATCGCTGATGCCATCCAGGTGGAGCAACGCCAGGTTCTGGTGGAAGCGCACCGACTGCAGCGCATGACGCCGGTACGCTGCGCCAACATACAGGTAGCGCAACTTTTCCAGGCGTTCGGGGAAATCGGTGAGGATCTCGACCCGCAACTCGCCGGTGATGCCATGGGGGCGCAGAATGCGCCCGATAGCCAAATAACGAGGCTCAGGCTGCTTATCGGGCATTCCTGAGCCTCCAGATCTGACCATGAATGGGCAACCAGGCCCGAATCATACAATCTCCAGCGTCACCTTCTTGCCAGTCTTGGCGCCCAAGACCCGAGCGAGTGAACGCATAGAATTGATTGTTCGCCCCTCTCGACCAATCATCCGCCCCATATCATCCGGTGCAACCCGGACCTCCAACACGATCGAGGTCTCTCCCTCAATCTCGGAAACTTGGACCGCATCGGGATTGTCAGCTAGTGCGATCACGATATACTCGACGAGTTCCTTGACCTTGGACATTGCGGTTCCTCCTTACGGCTAGTGAGTCTACGAGATGCCAAAACACAAAATCGCCAACAGGTGGTTATGCCTCGGGC
>JAKJAC010000280.1:0-2749 GCA_022707705.1 Chloroflexota bacterium | reverse complement strand
GCAATCAACGTGGTTGCCGCTGGAGCGGCTCCGCCAACCTCCGCCGCCAACGCCTCGAGCGATTCACCTGCCCGCAAACGCGCCAGGCGCTCCAGCGTTCCGTTGTTCTTGAGCAGACGGGCAACAGATTCGCTGGGCTGCGCACCAACACTGAGCCAATACAACGCGCGTTCTTCAAGAATCTGCAGCGTCTCGGGCTCAGTCCGCGGATTGTAAAAACCTACTACCTCAACCGATCTCCCGTCGCGGGGTGAGGCAGATTCGGCTACCACGATACGGTAGCTGGGTTGCTTCTTACGGCCAACCCGGGTCAATCTTAACCTAAGCATGTTCCTCCCATCCTTCTTTCAACAAAGATCATCAAACGTTTCAACTACTCTAAGCATACTCAGAAAACCCAAAATTGCAACTGCGCGCCCGCAAAGTCAAGGACACCCTGGCGGGCACTCAGCGATTTGGGTCATCCCGAGCAAACCCTAACCAAATAAGCGGGGCAAAGACATGCCCCGACCGCGTCCCTTCTTCAATTTGCTCAGCAAATCCTTCATCTGCCGGTGTTGCGTGAGCAGCTGGTTGATTTCCTGGACGGTGGTGCCGCTGCCCCGCGCAATGCGCCGCTTGCGACTGCCGTTCAGGGTGCGCGGATTCCGGCGCTCCCCGGGCGTCATGGAGAGGATGATGGCTTCGACGCGCTTGAGCTGGCGTTCAGCCTGCGCCTCATCCAGCGACGCGCCGCGCAGCGCTTTGTTCATCCCCGGCATCATTCCGATCAATTCATTAAGCGGTCCCATGCTGCGAACCTGGCGCAATTGCTTGAGAAAATCTTCGAGGTCGAAATCGCCCTCGCGCAATTTCTGCTCCAGACGCACGGCTTCTTGCGCGTCGAAAGCTTCTTCCGCCTTCTCAATCAGCGTCAGCACATCGCCCATGCCCAGGATGCGCGAAGCCATCCGTTCGGGCTGGAAGGGTTCGAGCGCGCCCAGTTTTTCGCCCATGCCGAGGAATTTGATCGGGACGCCGGTGACCTCGCGCATGCTGATGGCAGCGCCGCCGCGAGCATCGCCGTCCACCTTGGTCAGGATCAAGCCGGTCAAACCCACGCGCTCATGGAAGCCCTGAGCGATGTTCACCGCTTCCTGTCCGGTCATGGCATCCGCCACGAGCAGGATTTCCACGGGATGGACGCGGTCGCGAATCGCGACGAGCTCGTCCATCATCGCGTCATCAATCTGCAAGCGCCCGGCGGTATCGAGCAGCACGACATCCGCGCCGCGGTTTTTGGCTGCCTGCACACCATGCACGCAGATATCCGGGGGCGACACTTTGCCCCGCTCGCTGTGCACGGGGATATCCAATTGGCGCCCCAGCACTTCCAGCTGCGTGATGGCAGCGGGACGGTAGGTATCGGCGGCGACCATCACCGGGAAGCGCCCCTTCTCGCGCAGATGGCGCGCCAGTTTGGCGATGGTGGTGGTCTTTCCCGAACCTTGCAAGCCTACGAGCATGATGACGTAGGGGGCAGCGCCCTTGAACTCCAGGCGTCCGGCGGCACCCAAGGTTGCCACCAATTCCTGGTGGACAATCTTGATGACCTGTTGTGCGGGGTTGAGGGCTTTGGAGACCTGTTCGCCGACAGCCTCAGCCTGTACCCGCGCAACAAAGTCGCGCACGACTTTGTAATTGACGTCAGCCTCTAAAAGTGCGACCCGGATTTCACGGAGCACGGCTTTAACGTCTTCCTCGCGCAGGACACCACGTTTGCCCAGACGATCGAAGACGGCTTGCAGTTTTTCGCTTAAGGATTCAAACATAAGTCTCCGGCTCCACCCGGTTGACACATTCTAACGGAAAATGGGATTTCGTCAAGCAAAGAAATGGGAGTTGAAACCACGGAACACACTGAATACACGGAAGGAACTTGAAGATTGTAAAATGGGAGGAAAACGCGGCATCTTGGGGTTGCCCGGAAGGGAATTATTGCCGAAGTTAATTCTGAAAGTTCATAGGTTCGCGGCATGTTCGCGGCAATGATCTGCCCCAACTATTTTCGTGGTGTTTTTGCCTTTTCCTGTTATTCCCCCGTTATTCGCCGCAACTATACTACCGTTATGATCTACCCCAAATGGATGTTTGCGGGGGGACAGAATCCATGCCCTGAGCGCGAGCACAAAGTGGGCAGGACCGGCAAAGCGTATGATACAGCATCCTTTGAGTTCGGTAGAGTTGGTGAAGTCCATGCATCAGGCATTTTCAGGAAAGGAGCAAAATCATGAGCATCAGAAGACCTTTGTTACGGTTGTTAAGCGCCGGGCTGGTACTGGTAGCGCTGTTGGTGCTGGCTAGCGAACCCACAGGCGCGATTCAGGCGGCGTCACTCGAGCCGCGCCCGTTGCGCGCCACCAATGTGCCGTGCGGCATCCTTAGCACCGATACGACGTGGACGCTGGCAGGCAGTCCTTATGTGCTGCAACCCGTTACGGGCTACAACAGCCTGACTGTGGCGGCGAATGTCACGCTGACCATTGAGCCGGGTGTGGTAGTGCAGGCGGGCAGCGTGAGCACGGGTTTGATCATTGAAGGCCATCTGGAGGCTGTGGGGACCGAGGCGCAGCCGATTGTTTTCACCTCGCAGGCGGATAGTGGCCCGGGCGAGTGGCTCGGGCTGACGTTCGACGGCGGCACGGGCAATCTGCGGCACACGATTGTGCGCCACACCGGAAGGCGGATCTATACCTGCCCTGGCGGCGTC
>JAKJAC010000027.1 GCA_022707705.1 Chloroflexota bacterium | reverse complement strand
CCCGTTGACGAAGTAACCATATCGCACAGCGAGCCTCACAGGGTACGCAGAAGCCCCCCGAACTGCTACGAATGCCCCTGTCCCTGTTTGATAGTTTTTTGATAGTCGTATTGTATACTATAGGAAATGCCAACACAACAACATGCCCCGTATTTAGTCTACGTGCTACGTCTGTGGTGTGATGGAACGAACACTCCCTGGCGTGCTACTTTGGAGCGCGCCAGCACCGGGGAACAATTGTCCTTCGCTGTTCTGGCGGCGATGACTCATGAAATTCCAATATTGCTGTGAGAGTTCTTGTGCTAACGCGCACCCCAATGCGCCAGACTTGCGGGGCAATAAGGCGCTAATGCTTCATTAAAAACGACTAATGTTATATCTGGAGCTATCGTTTTGAGCGATGGCAGCTTCTTTCTCGGTCTGTATTGACAAAGGAGGTGTGAGAGTATCGGATTTTTCCCCAGCTAGTTGATTTGTATCATCCTGGCGTTCACGAATTTAGGAGGAGTTGACATGAAACTGCGATCATCAGCCAGATGCTTAAATTTGCTGCTGTTAGTCGCCCTGTTGTTGGGCACCGGGCTCCCTGCTGCGCCAATCCTGGCACAAGCTCCGGAACCGCCCAGTACTGCTGTGATGCCTTCCGAAGGGGCGTTACGCATGACGTTGCCCGACGCGGCGCCGCCTGAAGCGCCTGCGGTGCAGGAGGTGCAAACGCCGCCGGTTGATCCCACACCGGCAGTCCCAGAAGGAGAGCAGGCACTGATGACTTGCAGCGCCCCCGCCACCATTCCTTTTGGGCGCGACCTGGAACTGACTCTAGGACCGCTAAACGGGACCAATAATTTTGCGGCGCAGAGTGTCACTTTGACGCCCGCCTGGGGCTCAACCTACCAATCTACATGGATTACCGGCACCATGACCGCCGTCAATTGTGTGGGGACCAACCCCGGTCCCGAGCAGGTGTTCTTCTATAAGGATATGAACTATAGCGGCACCTGTAAGATGCTTGCAGTCGGCAAGTATCCCTCGAGCGGCAATATCGGCGTTGGCAACGATGAACTCACCTCGGTCAAAGTCGGCGCCAATGTTGACCTCCTGTTGTGCCGGGATAAGGATTATGGCGGTATCTGTGAAACATTTACCGGCAACGATTCGAACATTGGCATCGGCAATGACATTGGCAATGATACGGTCACATCGGCGAAGGTAACGCTGGCGCCACATGCCTACGGTATTTCAGCGGTTCCCTTGGGCACCGACGCGATGCAGGTGGTGATGCGCACGGGCAACAACAGGTTGGTGGCACAGACCTGGATGCCCGCAAATTCATGGGGACCCCTCGTTGACCTGAACCTGGTGGTGGGTGACGTCCCTGCAGCAGTATCCCGTACGCCAGAAACCTACAGCGTCGTGGCGCGCTCCGGCAATGCTCTCAAAGTGATGCACGGCGACGCGAATGGCTTCAGTATGGTTTGGCAGGATGTGCCGGGCGGATACGACCCCGACATCCAGGAGACGATTCCTGTCACCGATGCCGTGGGGTCGCCGGCTATGGTTACGCTCGGACCCTATCAGTTGACCCTCTTTTACCGTACCAGCGGCGGTGATATCAAGTTCAACGAGTGGCAATCGGGTTATGGTTGGCGACAGACCCCCATCTCGCTGGGGCGCCCGAGTAGCACCGCGCTCACTGTGGACCCGGTGGCTGTGGCGCGGGACGAGAACCACATTGCGCTGTTTGTGGTGGTGGATAACCGGGTTTACGTGAAAGAGTGGTCCACCGCCAATGCCTCGGATTGGAACGATACTACCTGGAGAGCGTTGACCAGCACCAGCAGTTTCTCCGCTAAAGCTGCGCCGCCGGCGGTTGCGTCGCTGCACCGCACCCAGATTGGCGTGGGTGTGTTGAGCTCCACGAGCGAAATCTGGTACCTGGAATGGACTGCATCTGCGACCACCGAAGGGTGGAGCACTCCTACCAAACTGGATGGTCTTCTCAACACGCTCAGTCTGGTTACAACCAGCACTGAAGAGATGTTCTTCCTTGGCGTCAACAGCTCTGGGTATTATTTCACCAAGAGATGGACGCGCGATGGCGGGTGGGGCAGCTGGGGTTCCGGTGGATCTAGTTGGGCGAGTGACGCACCGGCTCCAGTGGGCGTTGCCCCGCGCGTACGGGAGCTGGTAGTGTTTGGACGGAGCTCCAGCAACCGTCTACAGGCAAAATCGTATCTGGCGCCTAATTCAGCCCCTACTGTGGCTTCGTTAGCGAACTCACTCTATGGCACGCCGCGCAGTCAGGTCATCGCTACGTTCGACGCACGCACCTACTGGGCCAGCGCCTATCGCAGCGATACCGATGGCAAATGGTATCTGGCAGCCAAGAGCACCGGGACCTGGACCGGCTACACACTCCAGCTGAGTAACCACCCCAATGCTGATGTTGCCAGCAACAAAGTATCTGTGGCGGCAGCTGACATGAATCGCGACGGCGACGATGAGATTGTGGTGGCAACACTCAAAGCAGATGGCTCTGCCGCTCAGGTGAGTGTTTTCCAGCTGGTGGTGAATAGCACCGGCGCGGTGACCGGTATCACCTCCAAAGCCACTACTTCTTTCGTGTTGAGCGGTTCGACGTTGGCGGATATCAATGTAGCCGTGGGCAATCTCTCCAACAGTGGCAGCGCGGGTGTGGTCGATGAAATCGCGGTGATTGCTCTCCGCAATGGCTACAGCCAGGTGCGGGTGGGCGTCTATCGTTTCACCGGCAGCAGCCTGAGCGCGCTGGCAAGCCAGACCCTGGATGTCAATGTCTCGCCTAGAGACCTTGAAATGACCATCGCGCAGATTGATGGCGCAGCGACCGAGAAAATCATCTTCGGTGTGCAGGGCAACACTTTCGCATCGCTCTACAGCTATCGCCTGAGCGGAACCACACTTGTCTCGGATGTGGATGTGGCAACGTTGCCCTTTTTCGATTTTGGGGTTGGACCCTACACAAGCGCCATGGCTAGCGGGGATGTGGATAGCGACGGTTTTGAAGAGGTGATTTACACCGGCTTCCACCTAATTATTACCTATCCCAGCGGCAGTCTGGCATCGGTTCCAGCGGTAGGTTCGCGTTCACTGGCGGTGGGCGACATCAATATGGATGGCTTGGCTGAAGTGGTGCTTAGTACAGCCAATGAGACTTTTATCTTCAGGAAATCCAATCTTGGCGACAAGCAATTCTACATTCGCCTGCCAGGTACGAATGTAACGGGGGTGCCATTGCTGGCAGATATTGATGGCGACTCACTGGTAGGCAGCTATAAGGGCTGCAGCGAGTTCAAGGAAGTGCAGGTCGTCAGCGTAATCAACTCGCACCCACAATGGTACAATCCCGATCACGAAACTTATCACTATAATGAAGGCGGCATTGCCAACACCGATACTGTGGCTGAGGGCGATGAATATGCCTGGGAGACCTCACTGGGTGGCTCAATCACGGTTGGCTTTGAGCAAGAACTCAGTTTCATCGTCAAATTGGGTAAAGTGTCCAGCTCCGTTAGCTATGAAGTCAAGGGGAGTGTCGGAAGAGGTACCACGCGAGAAGAGTCAGAGGCGACCTTGAGCGGTGCAGGGTTCCTGGGATCCAATGCCACGGGCGCCGTCTGTTATGTTCAGACTGGCTATAGCTGTTATGCCTACGAGGTCACAGACCCGAAAACTGGTGTAGTCAGCAAAGCCATGGCTTGTCCCACAAGGTCGCTTGGCGGAGAGACATCTGAGGTGTGTGAACCGCTCAACGACTGGTACGCCATTACCCGGAGTCAAGCCGGAGATTCGTGGGCCTACGTTGGCCATACGATGGTTACTCCAAGTGGGGAAATGACACACACGCTGGACATCAGCCTCGAAGGAAACTACAAAGAACCGGTCCAGGGGAATCCGCGTCCATTGCCGCCGGTTGATCCCTATCTGCTCTGGTGGGATGGTTGGGACCTGAGAAAGAACGTTGATTCGACCACCGTTCAGGGCGATGTGGGTCAAGACTGGAGCATTCAACGTGAGACCGCGGAGGGTTCCACCGAGCACTATGGCTTCGAAGCCAATATCACACAGAGCTCTGGTGTGGGTGCGGCTGGATTCACGGTGGAGCGCAGCCTGACGGTGGGTTTTGGCAATGAATGGAATAATAGCACCACGTGGAGTACCGGTTTGGAGTTTAGCGGCTCTGTTTATGATTATGACCAGAGTTGCGGCGCTATGTGCAAGCCGTACACGGTGGCTCCTTTTGTCTATCGGGCGCAAGCGGTAACCCTGGGCGGCGCACGCTACCCTTACCTGGAACAGGATTACTATCTCACCGCCGCCTCCTGGGTCTCTTCTAACTCAGAGGGAGTCGCACCTGAGGCACCCATGGCGGCCCCGTTCAAGGCAGGAGAGAGTGTGCCGCCGCAGACACCCATTGTTACCAGTCCTACACATCCTGACCCGGACATCTGGTACGCCGGTGATACGGTTACCCTTATCTGGGAGCAACCCGCTGGTGATCCGGCATTGGTGAGCGGCTACAAGTGGGATCTCAACCAGTTTGAAATCTTCACCCCCACCGCTTCAGCCCAGATGACGACGACGGTCACTTATCATAACCTGGCGGATGGCATGTACTACCTGCACCTCCAGGCGAAGGGAAGCGGCGCCGACCGCAGCCCGGTGGTGCATCGCCGGGTACGGGTAGATAATCACGCGCCACAGGTGGAATTCATGACTGACCCGCTGTGGTCTAACGGCTTCAATGGGTGGTTCGTCTCGCCGGTCGCGGTCAACGTGGTGGCTACGGATACGGTTGGCTCCGGGGTGACCGGCATCGAGACCAGTCTTGATGGAAGCACCTGGTTGCCCTATACCGAATCGGTTGCCTTTACTACGGATACTCCTGGCGCAACGCTGTGGGCGCGGGCAACGGATACTGTAGGGCATACTTCAGAACCGGTTTCGACTACCATCAGGATCGACCAGACGGCGCCCTCCACCTACGATGAAGATGGCTACGGCTTGAGCTACGCCAGCATCATCACCGATGAGGTGGGCAATGCGCAACTGGTGCTGGGCGGGCAGCTTGGCGATACACTTGCCGGCAACCTGCAGGTGGAAATGAAGGCGGGCAATATCGGCCTCTGGCATACCGTCAATGCGACGGGGAATTTCCCGATGCTCCCGGGCAACGAGTTCTCCACGACGATCTCCACGCTCCAGTGGATTTACACGCCCACCTTCAATGTGCGCGGTGTGTATCCGTTGTGGGGACGCGGTGTAGATGCCGCCGGCAACTACGAGGACCCCTGGATTCACGGCGTCTTCTGGTGGGAACCGGATGACGTACCAGAACTGCTCGAAAGCCAGGTCAGCGCATCGCCGCGTCAGGCTTACGCCGGGGATGTTATTGCTTTCACTGTTGGCGCGCGCAACTCCGGTTATCAGGAAGCGCAACTGCTCATCACCAATACGGTGCCCTCCGGGTTGACCGTCGTGCCGGGTTCCATCAGCGATCAAGGGTCCTACAATCCCTCCACGCGCGTGGTTGCCTGGACACTGGACGCTTTGTGGCCCGGTCAGATGCGTTACCTGACTTTCAATGCCACCGCCGATGCTACCACGGTTCCTATCACGATAGAAAACCAGTCAAACCTCATGGCGTATTGGCCCTGGGAACCCCTCCCTGGTGTACCACCTGAGCCAGAACGCCATTATTACTCAACTACTACATCGATCGTGATATTGCCGGGTCAAGCGCCTGCGGTAGCCAGCGCCCCAGAATCAACCACGCCCCGTGTGCTGAATGCCTCGGTGGTGGAGGGCGCTATCGTCAGTTCGCCCCAGGTGACCTTGCTGGTGAATGCCACACACAGCGCCCGCGCTCTGTATGTCAAGGAGTGGGTTTGGGACGCCGGTCTCAATGTCTGGGAGCTCGTCGGCGAAAGGGGTTGGATCCCCTTCGAAACCGCGCCAGGGCTGGAAGTCTTCCAGGACGCCAGTGGCAAATATGGTCACTATGCCTGGACGCTTTCCGAAGGCGATGGCGTCAAGTACCTGGGCGTGTGGGTTGTGGATGCCAGCGGGCAAATCAGCAACCTGAACGAAGGTAACTTGTTCTACACCAACCTTGTATCCACCAATGGGCATCTCTTGCCAGCTGGTGAGCGTGTGCAATACCGAATCCCACTGGATGCTGGCAATCTGGTGCTGTTCAACCTGGTAAGCCTGAATGGCGACGCTGACCTCTACATCTGGAAACCGCGCGCCGGCTTCATGCCACACTTCTACAGTAACACAGAGCCGGCGGCTACAGGCCTATCGCTGGATACAGTGGGCTTCTGGGCGCCAGAAGATGGCATGTATGTGATGGAAGTGCAGGCGGCGACTGATGCATACTATCGTCTGATCTCCGCAGGGACGCTATCTACGGCGAGCTCGCTGTCTGAAACGCAGGTCAATGCGGCATGGGCGAGCTTGACTGAGGACGATTGGGCTTTGCTCCAGAAGCAGGATGAGCTGATGGCTGACGTCACCCAGAATTTGGATTCCTGGAAGAGCACCCATCTGACATTGGCTGAAAAAGACCGTCCGGCGCATCCGCTGACTTTGAGCACGCCCTACACTCTGGGCGGTGCCACAGAGCCTTCAGAATCGCCGCAACTGCCATCCGAGTACGCTACCATTTTCCTACCCCTGGTGCTAAAGTCCTCGGGGGCACAGTAGCAAGCCAGTAGGATAAATTCATAACAGGTGTACACTTAGGTTGTGGAGTTGAGGATAGCCCTCGACTCCACAACCCCCAACTTCTTGTTCTGGTCGCCGTACATGGGGGATTGTTTGTAGCCCATGTTTTCTGAATTCATCGGGTTGTCAGTGAAAACACAGCTAAAGGAGACGATGACATGAGTGCAATTGAGTTGTTCCTGGAGAAAATGACCGATCCCGAATTCCAAGCCGCTTTCGTGGGGGCGGGGACCCCAGAAGCCAAAGCCGCAGTGCTGGCACAAGCCGGGTTGACGCTCTCTGTAGCCGAGGCTGAAGCTACCCTTGCCGGACAAGAACTGAGTGACGAGGACCTGGATCAGGTAGCCGGCGGGGGTGCGGGTATCATCCGTTATCCGCCGCAGTAAATCGCAGGCTATCGTTGCCGAACAAAACTCTGTTTCGTTCTGCCGCCCTGGAGCAATTGAGTTCTCCCGACGCTCTCGATCAATTGCTCCAGGTTACGCGTCCTACCGGTTGGATGGCGTTGTTGGCGTGCGCCTTGCTGCTGTTGGTTGCGCTGCTATGGGGATGGTTCGGCAGCCTTCCCATTACTGTAACCGGGCAGGGGGTGTTGCTGGCGCCGGGAGGCGTGCGCGATATTGTCTCGCTGAGCGCCGGTCAGCTCGTGTCGCTCGATGTCAACACCGGCGATACGGTCACGCCAGGACAGGTAGTAGCGCGCCTCATCGAGACAGGTCAATCCACCGCCACTGACATCATCAGCCCCTATGCCGGGCGCGTTTTGGAACTCCAGGTGATTGCGGGCGGGGTAGTCGAGCGTGGCGATGCGCTGCTGAGCCTCGAAGCCGCGGAGCGTGAGGATCTGGAAGCGATTGTCTACATTCCCGCTGCTGAGGGGAACAAAATTCAGCCCGGTATGCCGGTGTTGATTGCTCCAGCCTCAGTCAAGCAGGAAGAACATGGACGGTTGCTTGGGCAGGTGGTTTCGGTCGGTGATTTTCCTGCCAGCCGGCGGGGAATGCTGCGAGTGTTGGGCAGCGAAGAATTGCTCGCGGCGCTTATGGCTGATAGCGCCACCATCGAGGTGCGGGTGGCATTGCGCAGTGACTCGCAGACGCCGAGCGGTTATGCCTGGACTTCGGTGCAGGGTCCCGCCATTCCGCTGAGTAGCGGCACGCTCTGCACAGCGTGGATTGAAACCAGTGTCAAGCGTCCCATCAGTTTGCTTTTCCCCTGAAATGCCAGGAAGACGCAGATGAGCGCTCATCTCAACCGCATCTTCGCATCGCGCGCGGCGCGGCGCGTACGAACCCCCACTGTGCTCCAGATGGAGGCGGCGGAATGCGGCGCGGCAGCTCTGGCGACTGTGTTAGGCTATTATGGTCGCTATGTGCCACTCGAAGAGCTGCGCGTGACCTGTGGCATTTCCCGCGACGGCAGTAAAGCCAGCAATATCGTCAAAGCCGCCCGGCAGTATGGTTTGCAGGCGCGCGGGTTACGACAGGAGCCTGCGGCGCTACGCCAGCTCCCCCTGCCATTCATCATCTTTTGGAACTTCAACCACTTTTTGGTGGTAGAAGGCTTTGGTAAAGAACGGGTCTATCTTAATGACCCTGCCAGCGGTCCGCGTGTCGTCTCCGCTGCCGAGTTCGACCGGTCTTTTACGGGCGTCGTTCTCACTTTTGAGCCGGGACCGGCGTTCGCACCGGGCGGGGAAAGCCCCAGCACAGTCCGAGGGCTTCAACGGCGCCTGTCCGGTTCGACAAGCGCGTTGGTCTATGTGGCGTTGACCGGATTGGCGCTGGTGGTATCAGGGCTGCTGATTCCCACTTTTGGGCGTATCTTCGTGGACTATTACCTGGTGCAAGGGCTACAGCACTGGGTTGCCCCGCTGCTGTTGGGATTGGCGTTAACCGCGCTGCTTCGAGCAGTGTTGACCTGGTTGCAGACTCGCTATCTGCTCCGCATGGAAACCAAACTGGCGTTGACCATGTCGAGCCGTTTTTTGTGGTACATTCTGCGACTGCCGGTTTCCTTTTTCTCCCAACGCTACGGCGGCGAGGTGGGTGCGCGGGTCGCTCTCAACGACCGCGTCGCGCAATTGCTCTCTGGTGAGTTAGCTTCAGCCGTTGTCAACGCTGTGCTCGTGGTGTTTTATGTGCTGCTCATGTTCCAGTACGACGTCGGACTGACGTTGCTCAGTCTGCTCATTGCTGTCGTCAACCTGGTGGGGCTACGCACCATTTCCCGTAAGCGCGCGGATGCTCACCAACAGCTCCTCAATGAGGGAGGAAAACTGATGGGTGCGGCGTTGAGTGGCTTACAGGCTATCGAAACACTCAAAGCCACCGGTCGGGAATCCGATTTCTTTGCGCGTTGGGCGGGGCATCACGCCGGATTTGTGAACGTGGAGCAGCGCCTGGGGCGCCTTTCACAAGTTCTGGCGGTACTGCCGCCTTTCCTGGGATCGTTGAACACGCTCGCAATTCTGCTCATCGGCGGTTTGCGTATCATGAGTGGGCGCCTGAGCATGGGTGAGTTGGTCGCCTTCCAAACCCTGGTTGCCAGTTTTATGACTCCTATCAATCAAATGGTGACTCTGGGCAGCTCGGTGCAGGAAGTGCAGGGCAATCTGAAACGCCTCGATGACGTGCTCAGTCACGCGCCAGATCCCCAGATTGAACCCTTGAGCGCGCCGGCGGCGACCGGGAGCAAGCTCTCCGGCGCCATGGAGCTGCGCAATCTCACCTTTGGTTTCAGCCCCCTTGAAGCTCCACTGATCGAGAACTTCAACCTGACTCTGACCCCCGGCGCGCGGGTAGCGCTGGTGGGCAAAAGCGGCAGCGGCAAATCTACCATTGCTAAACTGGTGACCGGAATCTACCAGCCCTGGAGTGGCGAAATCCTTTTCGATGGGCATTCACGTTCGGAACTGCCACGCGATGTGGTCAATACGTCGTTGGCGATGGTGGACCAGGACATTTTCCTCTTTGAGGGCTCCATTCGGGATAACCTGAGCCTGTGGGACCATACGGTGGCAGACCTGGCGATTGTCAAAGCTGCCAGAGACGCTCTGATTCATGGCGAGATTTCGGCGAAACCCGGCGGCTATGATTATCGCGTGCAAGAGGGTGGACGGAATCTGAGCGGCGGCGAGCGCCAGCGGTTGGAGCTTGCCCGCGCCCTGGTCAATGACCCCGCCATTCTGGTGCTGGATGAAGCCACCAGCGCCCTGGATGCCAGAACCGAACAACTCGTTGATGACCACCTGCGCCGGCGAGGGTGCACCTGCCTGATAGTGGCTCACCGCCTGAGCACGATCCGCGATTGCGATGAAATCATTGTCCTTGATCGAGGGCGGGTGGTGCAACGCGGCACTCACGAGACCCTGATCAGGGAGAGAGAGGGGCTGTACGCACAGTTGATTGAAGCGCAGGTCCCCCACAAGCAAAGCAGCCCGCTGGAGCGGTTGGCTGACCTATGAAACAGCGCAGCAGCCCTTCCCCTCTTTCAACGACAGCGCCGGTTGAAAGTGCGGCGCTGAGCGCCAACGATGAGCTCTTCCTGCTGAAATTGCGCTACAAATCGGGGCGCCTGATCAATGTGGAGGGGCGCCAGCCTATTCCTCTTACCGATCCGCAGACTGCGTGGGTGGTCTACACCGGGCGCCTGGATGTTTTTACCGTACCGCTGGAGCAGGGAAAGATTGCAGGTATTCGCCGGCATCTCCTGCGCGCGGAAGCCGGTCAAGTTGTCCTGGGGCTGGGCGCCGATGGCGAGGCTGACGTTCAACCGATTGCGTTTCTGGCTGTGGGAGGACCGGAGACGCGCGTCGTGCAGGTGCCGCGGGCGCGCCTGGAAGAGCTGGCGCAAGAGCCAGAATTCAGCGCGCACGTCGTCAGGATGCTCGAGGGCTGGGTACAAGGGTTGGCTCAAGCGCTCGCCATCAATCTTCCGCCCAAGGAGAGCTACCAGGTGCAACCGGGCGACAATGCTTTCGAGGCATACCGCCCGGCGCGCGCTTTGCGGGGCGTTGTATGGGTCGAAGCCCATGCCGGCGCCTTTAGCTGGTTGGGCATGCCCGCTCTCCCTGTGCCCGCGACTGGGTTTTCCCCGCTCTCCGGTCCACTTTGGGTGCGAGCTTCAGAGCCGGGGCGGTTGCATGCCGTGGATACGGCGGATTTCTGTTTGCAAGACTCTGCCTGGAGCGGGTTGGAACATTTCCATGGTACCGTGCGGGCGGCTATGGCGTTGCGGTTGGAACACGCCGCGCAAGCCGATGGCAAACGCCTGCAAGAACGGGCGAATCTCAACCGCGAGCAGGTCGCTCAAGCGCTCACCCAGCTGGTTGGCGTGATGGAGCCTGCATCGCTAGCGTCACTGCCGGGCGGAACTGTGGATGCTAACCGGGAGCTGTTTGCGGCTTGCCAGCTGGTCGGAAGAGCGCTGGGAGTGACGATGCAGCTCCCGCCCATGAAACTTGAGGATGCGGCGGCTGCGGACGCGGGAACCTCACCAGCAAACACGGACCGCCTCGGCGACATTGCCCGCGCCTCACGCCTGCGCGTGCGCCAGATTCTATTACCACAGCAGTGGCAGAGCGCTCCAAATGGTCCGTTACTCGCTTACCGGCGGGATGGTGACGCCCCGGTTGCATTGTTGCCCCGTCGTCCGAAAGTTTTCTCCACTATAGGTGGCTATGATTTGGTGGACCCGCGGACCGCTGCGCGCCTGCCGGTAACGGCTGAAATCGCGGCGGAGCTGGCGCCGGTCGCGCACGTCTTTTACCGTCCACTGCCGGAACGCGCACTGACGATGCTGGACTTATTTCGCCTGGGCTTTCAGAATGCAGGCGCAGAACTGCTGACCGTGGCGCTTTCTGGCGCCGCAATAGGCTTGCTCGGGCTGGTCACCCCTCTGATGGTCGGTGTGTTGTTCAACACCATCATTCCCAGCGCGGCGCGGGGGCAGCTCGGACAGTTAGGGCTGATTCTGCTCGCCTGTGCACTGAGTACGGCGCTGTTTCTCCTGACCCAAAACATCACACTGTTGCGCCTGGAAGGCAAATGGGATAGCGCTGTCTTGCCGGCAATTTGGGACCGCTTGCTGCGCCTCCCGCCCGCGTTTTTCCGCCGCGGCTCATCCGGCGACCTGGCTGAGCGCGCCATGGGTTTAGATGTCATCCGGCGCAGCCTCTCGGGCGCCACAATTGCAGCCATTCTTGCCACACCCACAGCCCTGTTTAGCCTGGGGTTGCTCTTCTACTATGATTCGCGATTGGCTTGGGTCGCTATTGGATTAGCGCTGCTTCTGAGCATCGCCACCCTGGCGACCTGGCAGATTGGGTTGCGCTACCAACGGCAACTCACCGAGCAGCAGGGTCGCATCGCGGGGCTGGTGCTGGAATTTGCCACCGGCATTGCGAAGCTGCGTGTGGCAGGCGCAGAGGCGCGCGCCTTTGCGCGCTGGGCGCAGGCTTTCAGCGAGCAACGCGCATTGGCTTTCCGGTCTCGTAACGCCGCCAATGGGTTGGCAGTCTTCAATGCCGCCTATCCCTTGCTGGCAACATTGGCGCTTTTTGCCGTGATTGCCTGGGGCAACTCACAGGGCGCCCGCCTTTCTACCGGCGATTTTGTGGCTTTCAATGCGGCATTTGGGCAGTTCCTGGTCACCGGCTTGACCCTGAGCGCGGCGCTGCTTACCACGCTGCATGTGATTCCGCTCTATGAGCGCGCTCGCCCCATTTTGCAGGAGCTGCCCGAGGTGGTCTCTCTACAGACAGACCCTGGTGAGCTCCGCGGCGAGATTGAAATCAACCATGTGGTTTTTCGCTATCGAGAAGAAGAATCGCCGGTGTTGAAGGATATCTCCTTACAGGTGCAACCCGGGGAATTTGTCGCCCTGGTGGGTCCTTCCGGTTGCGGCAAATCCACCCTAATGCGTTTGCTGCTCGGTTTCGAGCGCCCTTCTGCTGGCGCCATCTATTATGACGGGCAGGACCTTCTGGGGTTGGATGTGGAGCGTGTGCGGCGTCAGATTGGTGTGGTATTGCAGAGCAGTCAGCTGCTCACCGGCAATATCCTCTCCAATATTATTGGCTCGCTGCCTCTTACCATAGAAGATGCTTGGGAAGCGGCGCGTCTGGTGGGGCTTAGTGAGGACATCGCCGAGATGCCTATGGGGATGCACACCCTGGTGGGGAATAGCAGCAGTACGCTATCCGGAGGGCAGCGACAGCGGTTATTGATTGCGCGCGCCATCGTCAGCAAACCGCGCATCTTGTTCTTCGATGAAGCTACCAGCGCTCTAGATAACCGTTCCCAGGCATTAGTCAGCGCGAGCCTGGAGCGCTTGCAAGCCACGCGCATCGTGGTGGCCCATCGCCTGAGCACCATCATCAACGCGGATCGTATCTTCGTGATGGAGGATGGGCGGATTGTTCAAAGTGGGACTTATGCCGAATTGATCAAACAACGCGGCTTATTCGAGGACCTGGTTCGACGCCAGATGCTGTGAGAGTGCTCCGCGGTCGTGCTGCGGTGCCAAGGGTTGATGCGGAAATCGCTCTCTGGTGGATTTTATCCTATAATGACAAGAGGATAGCCTTCACTGAAGGCTATCCTCTTTGATAGAAACCGAACGGGTGACGCTAGCGACCCGACAATGCCGGTGACTTAGCGCCCTTTCTTGATGAGGCGGTAGACGAAAATCACCACAATCGCGCCAATCAACGCGACGATGATGCTCGTGAGGTTGACCCCACTCACCAGATCAATGCCCATGAGCAAGCTGGTGATCCAACCGCCGACGACGCTACCAACCACACCCAGAATCAGGTCTACGATCAACCCGGTCTTGGCTTTCATCAGATAGGAAGCCAACGCACCCGCGATCAAACCCACCACGATTGTTGCAAGCAAACCCATGATACTCCTCCTAAGAATCTGGTAATCTATTCAAAGCATTCGTTGCGATCAGAGCTTTGCAACACGCCTGCCATTGATCTTAGCCCGAACCGGCTAAGAATGCTCAGCGCACAGCGCCAGGCATCCCAGGACTACAGGCTCTCGACCAGTTTTCTCAACAGGTGCATTGCTTTCTTGACCCGCAACGCATCTTTGGGATTGCCGCCGGCAACAAAGTTACCCAGGATACCGCCTCCCATGAGCGTGTCCAAAGTGTATTCCACCTTGCACTCATCGGCGCTCAACCCAAGGAAACCACCGCTTGGTCGCAGTTCGAATACATGGGCATCCTTGTCGTCACCTACCTGGGTCATAATCTCCAGGCGCTTCAGCGGATACATCTTCACGATGGCGCTGCGACCGGTCTTGTCCTCAGCTGTCCACTCAAAGACCGCGCCTTCAGCAACCGGTGGCACTTTGGTCATCACATCAATACCGGGGAACCACTGGGGCCATTTGGTGGGGTCAGTCATTACCTGCCACACTTTCTCAACGGGAGCATCAATCTCGATTTCGCGCTCGAACTTTGGCATCTTTCCTTTCACCTCCTGAAATGGAATTCATCCCTCAGCAGCATAAGGCTACCAAAACTGAAACCGAACTTTGGGGGCAGAGTTGCCCGAAACTCACAACAGGAAATCAGGTTCAATCTGACTGGCAAGTGTCGCTTGTTCACGCCGCAACTGCTAACATTGTAGTATTGTTTGGGGTGATTGTCAAATTTTGGTTCCCGAGAATGCTGATTGTCTTGCGCCCCAAGTCGGGGTACAATGCTGACGAGGACATCGCCTTTGTGGCATGTATCGGCTACAAAGGGGTTTTCGACACTGAAGAATGAAGGAGGCAGCCCAATGGAACCCCATATCGAGGCAAATCAACGCGCGTGGGCGACAATTGCACACGAACATTATCTGGCTTTCAAGCAGGTTCTCTCTCAGCAACCATCAACGCTGAACTCTACTCAGATAGAAGAGCTGGGGGATATTTCAGGAAAGACGCTGATTCACCTGCAATGTAATACCGGTGCCGATACTGTGTCGCTGGCGCGCATGGGCGCCAGAGTCACCGGCGTGGACCTGGTTCCGGAAAACGTCGCTTATGCCCGCCAGCTCGCTGCCGATTTTGGCATTCAGGATGCGCGATTCATCGCGTCGAATGTGCTGGAGATTATGGAGCATCACGACGAGAAATACGACATTGTATTCACCACCGAGGGCGTGTTATGCTGGTTGCCGGACCTGTATCTCTGGGCGCGCAACATCCGGCAGCTTTTGAAAGATGATGGGTTCCTGTACGTCATGGATGGGCACCCGTTTTTCATGTTGTGGGATGAAGACTGCTTGCCCGAACTGCGCGTGAAGTATCCCTACTTCTCCAAAAACGCCGATCAGGATGGGTGGATAGGGGGCTATGCGAGCGAAGGCAAACCCGCGGTCAACTATGGTTGGATGTATACGGTGGGCGAAATCGTCACGGCGCTGAGTCAGGCAGGATTGCATATTGAGTGGTTCCATGAATTTGATTGGGCTTATTACAGGCTTTCGGCTGAAAGACAGGTCCGCAATGACTGTGGCGGGTGGATTTATCCCGAATATGTGGGGAAGTTGCCCTTCACATTTTCGTTGAAAGCCACTATCCGATAGCGCACCGGTCCCCAACTGCCAGAGCGTGACGGTGGTGAGGCGAGAAAGGACATGCAGATGAGACACGAGTTCGGTATTGAAGCACAGGCGCACTTCCAGGAAGCCTGGCCTAATGCCTATAGCATTTTCTCCTGGCTTGAATATGCCATCAGCATCCCTTATCCCACTTATCTAATTACCACACTCAAGGAGAATGGGAAGCCCAATGCTTGCTGGCATTCCTGGGGGTGTTTTTCGGGCACAGGGCAGGGATACTACGCACTGCTGGTGTTGAACGAGGGAGGACACACCTATGCCAATATCCTGCGTACGCGGGAATGGTGTATCAACCTGCCCACACTGGACCAGAAAGCGCAGTGCGAGGAGACCATAGCCCGCAATGACATGGAGAACGACGAGATTGCCGACGCGGGTTTCACCGCAGAGCCAGCGCGCATCATCCACTCACCTCGCATCGCTGAGTGCCTTGTGGCCATGGAATGCCGACTGGAATGGCACTGGCCGCTATTTGAAGGAGGTAGCCAACACGTTTTTGCGGGCAAGATTGTTCATGTTGCACTGGATGAACGGGTATGTGACGCCGACCCGCAGTTGCGGTTGGAGAAGTTGCGGACCATGTACAACCTGATCGGCACATTGGACCCGTTGAGCGGCGAAACCCAACCGGGCAGTTTGGGGATTGTACGCCTGGTATAAAAAGAAGCTACGAAACCTTTATTGTACAGGTGATTGGTTATGGAGAAACACTACGACGTTATTGTGATTGGAGCAGGTCTTTCAGGGCTTACAGCAGCCGGGTTGCTCGCCAAACGCGGGCTTTCGGTGCTGGTTCTTGAGCGTAACATTCAGCCGGGTGGTTCCTGTGGGGCTTTCAGGCGCAACGGCTCCACCTTTGACCTCGGCGCGGCGATGCTCTTCGGTTTTGGTGAGCGGGGTTACAACCCGCACCGCTTTGTGATGAACGAGCTGGAGGAAGCGCTTGATGTCTATTGCCATGAAGCGATGTACCGCCTTCATTATGGTGACCAACCGGTCATCTTTTGGCCCGAGAAGGAGCGCTTTTTTGCCGAGATGCGCCGGCTCTTCCCGGATTCAATCGGCGAGCTGGAACAGCTCTACCAACAGCTGGAAAAGCTCCACGAAACGATTGTCACAGCTAATTCTGCCTTCCTTGCCCCCACTGAGACACCTCAGACCGAGCTTCTGGCGGGTTTGCTCAAGCACCCGGTGAATCAGTTTCGGCTCCTGCGCCTGCTCAGGAAAAGCGCCCGTGACCTCATGCGCCGCTGGGTCAAGGACCCGGCGATTTATCGCTTCTTCAACAAGCTCACCTCCACCTACACCTATACGACCATAGATGAGACGCCTGCTCTCCTGGTTGCGACGATGTTTGTGGAGAACCACGTGGGGGGAACGTATTACCCGGCAGGTTCACCGATGATGCTCGCGGCCAAACTTGAGAAAGCAATCGAGAAATTTGGCGGCGACCTGCGCTACGGTGAGACTGTGACCAGGATTCTGGCGGCGAATGGCAGGGTCGCCGGTGTCGAAACGGCATCGGGTGAACAGATCAGCGCCCGCGACGTCGTCTTTGCGGGTACGGTGTGGAATCTTTACGGCAAACTCCTGCCGCGTGAATTGCTGCCGGCGGGTTTGCTCGATAAGGTCGAGGGCCTGACGCCCACATTCCCGAGCTCGGTTCTGGTCGGCGTTGTGGATGCTTCAGCCGTGCCATCGGATGCACACCCTGTCGAAATGTTGATTGGCAATCCCGACGCCATTGATGAGAACGATATCACTCTCTATTTCTCTTCGCTTGAAGACCCGAGCCTCGCCGAGCCGGGGACGCATGTCTTCATGCTCATCGGTCCTTCTGCTGCGCCCTGGCCCTCTCCCTGGAGCGAAGCCTATCAAAGCCCGGCGTACCAGGAATTGAAGGTTGCTGAGACAGAACGTATGCTGGCTCTGGTGGAACGGCGCTTCCCCGGTTTTCGGGCAGGGCTGCGCTACAGCGAGCTTGGAACTCCCGCAACCGTCGAGCGTTACCTGCTCAAGAATGGAGGCGCCGTTGCCGGTCCCAAGCAGTGCATGGGGCAGGAACTCATGCAGCGCCAGCCCGCAGTCACTTTTCTACCGGGGCTATACGTCTGCGGCGAATCCACCGTGATGGGCACGGGTACACCCGCGGTGACCATCTCCGGCATCAGCGCCGCCGATGTTGTGCTGCGCGCACGGGGGATGCCCGAATATCGCAATCACCCTATGGAGAAGCAATCTGTGCGAATCATTCCACGGGGGCAACGAGGTAACCTGCCGCGTTCTGAGGTTTTCTACCCGGCGGCGCTTTGCCAGTGGTGCGAAAAAGCGCCTTGCTCTGGGGCTTGCCCTGCTGGCATCGATATCCGGGGCATTATGCGCCGTCTGGAAGCCGATAATATCGAGGGCGCTCAGAAACGCCTGCGGGAGACCTCCGCCACGCCGAAAGCCTGCTCACGCTGCGCTGGCAAGCCGTGCCTTGCGGTCTGCACTCGCGGCGCATTCGCCGAGGCGCCCGTTCCCATCCCTGAGCTGCTCATTGCCGCGGAGAAGGCATAACGACCTGGGGAATACGCTTACATTGAATCAGGGAGGAGGTGGAGATGCTGACCGATAAAGGGAAACGCCTTTTTGTGATTGTCGCTCTGTTGCTATTTTGCCAGCTGGCGCAACCGTTGAAGCCAACCGGCGCCACGGCGAGTTCCGGCGCCGTTCTTCCCGCAGCAACGCCAGCTCCGCGGGCACAGGAAGCCATCATCATTGACCATACCTGCACGGACCTGAGCCTCATACCCACCTATTGGATTGCAGAAGCGAAGAAACTCGCGATTCATTACGCGCACACATCCCATGGCTCACAGATTGTTTCCGGATTGCAGCGCATGGATAGCGCGGCCTACCCCTTCTCGGCTTTTGATGCAGGCAACGACCCGCCTGAATCTCTGCTGTGTGCTGCAGGCTCATTGTGCTTGTATGATGGGAATCCCCCTGAGACCTACATCAATCCCGAGGATTATTGGAGTGAGGAGGATGGGTTGACGCGGACCCGGGCAGTAGCTGCTACCGGTCTGTTTGACTTCTCCATGTGGTCCTGGTGCGGGCAGCAATCCAGCAATTCAGAGGAAACCGTGCAAGTCTATCTCGATACCATGGCAGAGCTCGAGTCGGAGTATCCGCAGATGCGTTTCATTCTGATGACCGGGCACACCGATGGTGGCAGCGCGACGCTCGCGCGCAATAACGCGATGGTACGCCAATACGCCATCGAGAACGCCATGGTCTTGTTTGACTTCGCCGACATCGAGACCTATGATCCTTTAGGGGGCGGACCGCATAGCAATAATGAAGACGGGAACTGCACCTGGTGCGTGGAATTCTGCGAGGCACACGCGGAGGTCTGCGCCAATCTGCCCACGAGCTGTGCACACACGGAAACAAACCCTCAGGATGCGCTCTTCTGCAAATTGAAGGGCAATGCCTTCTGGTGGATGATGGCGCGGCTTGCCGGCTGGGGAGGTCCCGCCTATAACCAGGTCTTCCTGCCGTTGGTGCTGCAGGAGGTCTCTCGGTGAGAGGCTCTTCCTGCACTTCTAAGGGGTAATCCATGCCCGGTAACCTCTATCTGGCTCCTGCCGTGGGTGGCAAAACGGCTTTTCTAGTAAACCGCGCGCGCGCCCTGGCGCAAGGACTGCGCGTCACCCCGCGCGTGATTGTCCCGACACAGTTACAGGTCCGCGCCTGGAAGCAGCGCCTGGCTGAAGCCGGCGGCGCGCTTGGCGTCCACGTGGGGACTTTCGATACCCTCTACCGTGAACTCCTCGATGCCGCGGGCAAAACCGTCATCCGCCTCAGCGAACCCATCCAGTATCGCTTGTTGCGTTCCCTCATCGCCGAGGCGGACCTCGAATGCTACCAACCTTTGCGCACCATGCCCGGTTTCATCCAGGCGGTTCACGACCTTATCCGTGAGTTGAAGGCTGGCGGCGTCGCGCCTGATGCCTTTGCTCAAGCCATCGCCGCGCTCGGCAATGAGCCGCGCCTGGCAGACCTGGCGCGACTCTATACCGCCTACCAGCTGCAGCTTCAGCAGCACGGTTGGGCTGATTTCGCGGGCATCGGTTGGTTGGCGGCAGAGGCGTTGGAAGAACATCCTGAGATAGGGACTCAGTGGACGGCGCTGTTTGTGGATGGCTTCGACGACCTCACCACGGTGCAGCGGCGTGTCTTGCGTTTGTTGACGCCCCGCATCGCCGAACTCACGCTCACGTTGACCGGTGTCCCCGATGGCGAAATGCGTGATTCCATCCACAAGCGCTTTCTACGCACCCGGCAGGTATTGGAATCCGACCTGGGCGTGACCGCACAGCCGTTGCCAGAAGCCAGCTTGCCGGCAAGGGCGCCGGCGCTGGCACATCTAGAAGCTACCTTCATCACGGGAGGGGAGCTCCCGGCGGCGCCCGCCGAAGGAGCGCTCACATTCATCGCCGCTGCTGACCGGGAGGGGGAAGTGCGTGCTGCTCTGCGCTGGCTCAAGCAGCGCTGCCTCTACGGGGGCTTGCAGCTGGGCGAAGTGGCTCTGCTGGCGCGTAATTGTTCCGCCTACCGCCCGTTCATCCTCCAAATCGCCGCAGAATTCGGAATCCCCTTGCACATTGCCGCCGGGTTGCCGCTGCGCCAGAACCCTGCCGTGAATGCCTTGCTGGACCTGCTTCGCCTGACCCTGCCGGAAGCTCCGTTCCCTTGGCGGCTCACGGTCACTGCATGGCGCTCGCCCTATTTCGATTGGGAGCGCTGCGCGGTCGAGGGCGCGCCACTGGGCATTACCGCACAGATCGCGGAGCTGCTGGAACAGGTAGCGCGTTGGGGCAGTGTGATTCAGGGCGCCGAACAGTGGGAACAAGCCTTCACCCTTCTTGAAGCCAGCGGCGCAGCCGAAGACCCCGTGTCGGGGGCGCTTGCAGAAGTCGGGTCGGCGCCTCCTGCAGGCTTGCCTGCAGGAGCTGCCGCTGCTACCCTGCATGCGCAGTTCAAGCGCTTTGCCTCGCGCATCACCCCACCTGCCGGTGCACAACCTTGCCGAACCTTTGTCGCCTGGGTGGAAGCCTTGATTGGCGAGCTCACGGCGGGGCAAAGCTCCGCTATGGAGTCTCAGGCTGTAGAGAGGGATCCCCTGGTAGCTGACGCCGGGTTGGTGCGCAGCATCCTCGCGGGTCCTCCAGACCTGGCGCTGCGTGATTTGGCTGCGCTGAACGCGCTCAAGGATATCTTGCGCGGCTTGGTCTGGGCTGAGGAGGTTGTGGCCTGCGCCCCTACCACCTTTAGCGATTTTTTCACCGACCTGAACGGGGCGATAGAGGCGGCAATCTACCAGCTGCCGTTGCCCGCAGCAACACAGACTTTGCTGGTGGCGGATGTGGCTCAGGCGCGGGGGCTGGCTTTCCGCGCCGTGGCAGTGCTCGGATTGGCGGAGGGTGAATTTCCGGCAACGCTCACCGAGGACCCGCTGCTGCGTGACGCCGACCGGCGGCGCTTGCGTGATGAATTCAAGCTGGCAGTGGAGCTCTCTACCGATAGCGCTGAAGCCGAATACGCTTACGAGGCGTTCACCCGCGCCAGTCACGCGCTGCTGCTCACCCGTCCTCGCATCGCCGACAACGGCGCCCTCTGGCAGGCATCGCCCTACTGGGAGGAAGCGCGCCGCAGAATTCAGGTAGAAGTTCAGTTGCTCACCGGCACACAGCAGCCCGCGCCGGAAGCGGCAGCTTCTGAGCCGGAATTGTGGCTGAGCCTGGCGGCATCCCCGGCGCTGTGGGCGCAGGTGGAGCAATTGCGACCGGACCGCGGCGCCCGTGTGAGCCACGCTGCCAGCATTCTGCGCCAGCGCACCCAGACGACAGCGACCTCGCCGTACGATGGCGACTTGAGCGCCTGGGCGACGATTTTCACCCGTCGTTTCGGTCCGGAGCACACCTGGAGCGCCAGCCGTTTGGAAACTTACCGTACCTGCCCGTTTTTCTTCTTCATCAGCCAGGCGCTCCGGTTAGAACCGCGGCAGATTCCCGCCGAGGGTTTGGACGCCCGGCAATTGGGCAATATCTACCATCACATCTTCGAGGCGGTGTACAACCGTGTGCCACATGTCACCGACCTGGAGGCGCTTTTGGCGGCGTTGCCCGAAGTGGCAGCGGAGATTCTGGATGCCGCCCCGCGCCGGGAACAATTCCGCCCTACCGCCTGGTGGGAGCAAACCCGCGCGGAAATCACGGCGCATGCCCGGCGCTCGCTGGTAGCTCTGGTTGAATTGGCTGGGGATTTCATTCCTACTGGTAACGAGGCTCCCTTTGGCTTGCAAGACGGACCGCCCTTGCGGGTCGTGGATTCCAATGGCGATATCTTCCTGCTGCACGGCATGATTGACCGCGTCGAACGCACTCCCGACGGTCACGTGCGCATCATTGATTACAAGACTGCCGGAAAATCCGGTTTCAACAATCGGGCGATTATCGAGGGTAAGAAATTGCAGCTACCGCTCTATGCTCTGGCAGCTCAGGAAGCCTTGGGGCTGGGCACGGTCATAGATGGCTTCTACTGGCATATCCGACAGGCTGAACACAGCGATTTCACCCTGGCAGGTTTCGAAGGCGGACCTGCAGGCGCCATTGAAACTTCCGTGCAGGTTGCCTGGGAAGCGGTGCGTGGCGCGCGCGCGGGGCGCTTCACGCCCACAGCGCCGGAGGGCGGTTGCCCCGACTATTGCCCGGCGGCGACCTGCTGCTGGCGCTATGCGCCGCGCGCGTGGTAGGAGGAGCATCATGAACGAAGCTCTGCATCCCATCATCATCCAAATGCAACCCGGCGAGGAGCAGCTGCCCGCGGTGACCGCTCGCGGGTCAGATATCGCGGTCACTGCGGGGGCGGGCGCGGGCAAGACGCGCACGCTGGTGGCGCGCTATCTGACGCTGTTGGCTGAGGGCGCGCCCTTACGCGCCGCGGTCGCCATCACCTACACCCGGAAAGCCGCCCGTGAGATGCGCAATCGTGTCCGTGAAGCTGTGCGGCGTTACCTGGAAACACCCGAACTTGCAGCAGCTGAGCGCACCTACTGGCAAGAGCGCGCTGCGGGGCTGGATGCTGCGCGCATCAGCACCATCCACAGCTTGTGCGCCGAAATTCTGCGCCATCATCCGGCAGAAGCAGCGATTGACCCCCGCTTCGAGTTGCTGGATGAGGGGCAGCAGGCGCTGCTGCAGCGGCAAGCGGTAGATGCAGCCCTGGGGCGCGCGACCGATGACCCGCAGACCGTGCGACTCTTCGGCGATTTTGGCGAGTCCGAACTCCGGAAAGGGTTGCGCACGCTCTTGCAGCGACGCCTTGATGTGGAAAGCACCCGGCAAAAGCTCCCCGCCGATTTGTGGTCATTGTGGGAGGCGCAAGTTACCCCGCCCATACGCGCTTTTGTGACCGACCCCGAAGTGCAGCTCGCCTTTGCGGAACTGTGGGGCCTGGCGGATGGCGGAATGCTGGCGCAGGCTTTGGCTGCCGGGGATGCCTTTGCCCCGCTGCTGCCGGAAATCCTCGCCCGGTGGGAGGCAATTCAGGCGGCGCAGAAGTCCGGTGATTGGGTTGTTGTTTCTCAACAGCTTTACCCTCTGCGCGCGGTGTTGAAGCAAGTCGGCAAGAAAGAGTATTGGAAACCTGGAGATCCCAAGCCATTGGTCAAAACTGTGCAAGGGCGTTTCGATACCTGCCTGGGCAGCTGGGGGAAGCAGCCCTTCGACCTGGCGCTGGATCGAGAGGTGGCGCGGGATGTTCTCCCGGCGCTGCTGGCGCTTTACGATATCGCTCGCGATATCTATTCCCAGGCTAAGGCGTCGCGTCGCGCCCTGGATTTCGATGACCTCGAAGCCGGAGCCTTACAGCTTTTGGAAAGCCATCCTGCCGTCCGCGTCTACTGGCAAAACACTATCTCCGCACTGCTGGTAGATGAGTTCCAGGATACTAACGCCCGCCAACGTGACCTGCTTGAAGCCCTCAACGGCGACGCGGGGAAAATCTTCGTCGTCGGCGATGGCAAACAATCCATCTACCGCTTTCGGGGCGCCGATGTCACCGTCTTCCGTAAGGTCTGGGAGGATATCTCGCGGCGCGGGCAGACGCTGACCCTGGCGACCTCATACCGGGCACATACGGCGCTCATCGAGAGCCTCAATGCGCTGCTGCAACCGGTTCTTGGGACAGCAGATTTCAGCCGCCCTTACGTCGAGCCTTTCGCCCCGCTGAAGCCTTACCGTGAAGCGCCGCTGGCGGGATTACAACCCCCCTTCGTCGAGGTGCATCTGGTCGCTGGCGCCAAAGGCGGTGGCGCGCTGCGGCGCGCGGCGCAGGTCCTCGTCAACCGCGTGCAGACTCTGATCGCCAGCGACATTTGGATTGAAGAAAGCGACCCCGAGACCGGACGCCGGGAACAGCGCCGGTTGGACTACGGCGATGTGGTCATTCTCTGCCGGGCTTCGAACTCGTTCGCGGATTACGAGAACGCCCTGGAAGCAGCAGGGGTGCCCTTTCTCACGGTAGCGGGTCGGGGCTTCTATGAGCGCCCTGAGGTGCGCGATGTGCTCAATGCGCTGCAGGCGATTGCCACCCCGGTGGATGACCTGGCGTTGGCGGGGTTGCTGCGCTCGCCGGCAGGTGGGCTATCCGATATGGCGCTCTACCGTTTGCGCCGGATGCAGAAGGATGCCGGTTTGCCCTCGCTCTGGGCGGCTCTGAACGTAGAGGACCTGGCATTTCTCGAAGAGGCGGCGCCTCTCGAAGAGGCGGCGCCCCGCGCGGTTGCGGTGCGGAACCTTGTCGCCCACCTGAACCGGTTGGCGGGACGGGTACCGGTCGCCGATGTTCTCAAGGCGTTCCTGGATGCCACGGATTACCGTGCTGCTCTGTTGCGCGCCGGGCAGGGACGCGGCGCGGGCAACCTTGCCAAACTTCTGGCGGATGCTCACGCCAGCCAAATCGTGAGTGTGGAAACCTTTCTGGAGTATGTGCAGCAATTGCGGGATGCGGGCACTCGGGAGGGTGAAGCTCACAGCGTGGCACGCGGTGCGGTACAGTTGCTCACCGTTCACGCTGCCAAGGGTTTGGAATTCCCGGTCGTCGTCTTGGGTGATGTGACCCGCGAGCCTCCAGGTACCCGAGGACTGTTGCTCGATCCCCAATTGGGCATTATTCCGCCGGTCTCAGGGGAGCGCGATGGGCAAACGGCGAAATCGGCGGTCTATGCCCTGGCGCAGGCACGCGCCGCAGATCAGGAGGCGGCGGAATCCGACCGGTTGCTCTATGTGGCGGCGACCCGGGCGCAGGAGTTGTTGTTGCTCAGCGGTACTGCCGCCCGGGGCAAGTCGAACTGGTTGGCGCGCCTGCCTCTGCCGCTGCCCGAACCGGCTTGCGACCCGGCAAAGCCGGAACCGGTCATCCTTGACGGCGGCGGTGCGCCGGTTGCCTGCTATAGCTACGCCGAGGACTGCGACCTCCCACTCCTGAAAGCGGCGCCGGCAGCGGTGCCCTCCGTAACATTGCCGGAAAAACTGCCGCTGTTGGAATCGCTTTATGCTCAACCGCAGCGGGCTGATGCTGCAACGGAAGCCGCGCTGCAAGACCCGCCGCCGCGTACCTGGCGCGTGGTGCCGGTGCGCGACCGCGCGGTGGCGCCTGCCTGGGTTGTGGGACAGGTGGTGCACCGGGCGCTAGAGCGTTGGTGTTTCCCTGAGGAGCTTCACGCCGGACCGTTCTACCGTTGGGCAGAGGCGGAGGCGCGCAGTTGCGGCATCATGGATGAAGCAGAACTGGCAAACGCCATCCAGCGGGCGGCACGGATGCTGACCCGCTTTCGAGCCACGCCGCTCTATGAGAGAATGTCGGGAGCGTTGCGGAGGTTTCATGAGGTGCCCTATAGTTTGCTCACGGCTAGTGGTCTGGAACAGGGCGTCATCGATGCGCTTTTCGAGACCTCCGCCGGATGGACGCTGGTGGAATTCAAAACCGATGCCTTTGGCAGGAGCGCGACCCTGCAACAATTGCTGGCGCAAACAGATTACCTTGCCCAGGTCGGGCGCTACGTGCAGGCGGCGGAGCAACTGTTGGGAGTGCGCCCTCAGCCGGTGCTGTGCCTGCTGAACGTGGGGGGCGCGGTACAGATTGTGGAAAACATCGAGGATTGGTGACGGTCCTGCAGTTAGCGAATTTTGAAAAGGAGGTTGAAGAGATGGCACAAACGCACCAACGTTGGGTACGGGTTGCCCTGAAGGGTGACGTGGTGTGGGGTCTTCTGGAAGGCGAAAGCGTGGTTCGCGTTTCCGGTACGCCTTATGGGACGTGGGAGCGCGCCGAGGCGCTGGGACGCCTGAACGCACTGACTTTGCTGGCTCCGGCGACGCCGTCCAAGATTGTGTGCGTAGGTCGCAACTATGTTGCCCATGCCGTCGAGCACAACGTGGAGGTGCCCACTGAGCCGCTGCTCTTTCTCAAGCCGCCGAGCAGCGTGATTGGACCGGGCGCGCCCATCCTCTATCCGGCGCTCTCGCGGCAGGTGGAGCACGAGGCGGAGCTGGCGATTGTCATCGGGCGACGTTGCCACGCGGTCGCCGCAGAGCGAGCCTGGGATTACGTGCTTGGCGTCACTTGCGCCAATGATGTCACCGCGCGGGATATTCAACGCAGTGACAAACTCTGGACGCGCGGCAAGGGCTTCGATACCTTCTGCCCGTTAGGACCGTGGTTGGTCGCCGGCGTGACTGCTGCAGACCTCGCCGATGTTGCCATCACCTGCCGTGTCAACGGGGAGGTGCGGCAGACGGGGCGCACCAGCGAAATGGTTTTCACCCCGGCAGACATCATTGCCTACATCACCCAGGTGATGACGCTTGAACCCGGCGATGTAGTGCTCACCGGCACACCGGCGGGCGTCAGTCGCCTGTATCCCGGCGACGTGGTCGAGGTGGAGCTCGAAAGCATCGGCTGCCTGCGGAACCCCATCGCCACACCGTGACATAGATGCACGGCGACACACGAGCGCACCGCATGCATCAGGTGGTTTGATTCTTCCAACATTGTAGCCTGCGGAGGTGAAGCCATGTGTGAGCGTATAGCCTTGTTGCTGTCTCTGGCGTGCTCGCTGGTTGCTTGCGCGCCAGTGGAAACGCCTGCTGCGCCCGCTGACCCCCTCCGCGTGAGCTGTACACCGGTGATCGGCGACGATGGTGTGCTTGCCGTGCGTGTGGTCATCGAGAATGTCTCGGATGACACGCTGCACATCTTTGATAGCCAGCGAATGCCCTATCTGTTGGAAGAGAATGACGACCTGCTGATTCTCTACGGCGTCAATTCACTCGATCCCAATGTGGATATCTTCATGGTTGAAATCCCCACGACCCAAGCTTTGCCGTCGGGCGAGCGGTTGGAAGACGAGGTCAGCCTCACCCCCTTGCGTCTGGGTGGTCATTATAGCCTGCCCCGTGAGCGCAATCCGGCGGTGAAACGCCACGGTGCGGTCACAGTGCAATGCGCGGTGGGTTGGAGCTACACGCCCATTCTGCCACAGCAGGAGGAGCAGAGCGTGCACAACCTCCAGCAGCTGCTGGAGTGGCAACACCTTAGCCGGGCTGAGGCTATCCAGGTGCAGTTCCCGTAAGGTAAATGGGATGCTGCGATCCCCGGTCGCGATTGAGGATAGGGATGAGGTGTGACTATGAAAAACACAGTTATCGCGCTGTGCCTGCTGGGATGGTTGCTTTCTGGATGCATCTTTGAGCCTGCGGAAATTACCACTTGATAGCATGGCTTGCCATCGGTGAGCAGGACTATCTGACAACGACTATTTTGTTGGACAAGAAGGACCCAGATTAGGAACTGCTTCATAACAAGGTCAAATTCCAGAATGCGAAGTAGGCGATTGGTTCCACTATCTGTTTGGACCATTGCCAAAATCGGAGCAGTACGATGAATAGGGTCGTAAAGCCATACCTTGGCGTGTTATTGGGTTGTGTTTTGCTTGTATTGAGCCTGTTCATTTGGGATCCCTGGAGTTGGAATTATCTGGGGCGAAAATTGCATATTAGCCCTACAGCAACAGCCCTTGATCAATATATGAGAGCGACGTTTACATCTGGGATGCCAGAAGATGACGTCCATCAGAAACTTGATCAAATCATATTTCACACTACCAATAGCATATCAGGAGGAAGGTATGAGGAGTGTGAGATAGTTTATTTTTTCATCGGACCACCACTACTAGACCCCGCATACACTTTTTGCTATGACGACGGGAGATTACAATATATCGCACTGTACAATTAATTCTAGGCCGTTTGGTGGGGCATCTACGATGGTCACAAAAACGGCTTGAATTGGACTGTCGGCTTAGCCTTGACCGTAGATGGTGTATGCTTAGTAGTGACGGTTGCCACAGGCAGTAGTGCGGCTATTTGCGCTCTGTCTAAGGCAGATGACAACATTGTGGATACCTCAGAACAACGGATGTTGCAGGAAACGCTGCGCAAGGTTTAGACTCTCTTGCGCGGGTGAATAGTTATCGAATCGAAGCCTATGGCAAGTTGTAGTACGCTGTGAGAACAGCAATTCCAAATATGGCTTTTCATAGGGATGAGATCCCTGTTAAAAGTCATAGCTCTTGCTCCACAATTGCCTTATTTGTACCGGTCGTTTGGGGTTAACTAATGTCAAAGGGTAACTGTTCCGATTTCCAGTACCAACCTGTCTGTTTTCTAAAACTTCAGCAACCGGTCTTTGTAATTGAAAAATAAAAATCATGATCATATAATTTTTGCAAGTGTTTTTACGAATGGTCAGACATGGGACCGTATCAAGACGCTGTTGGACCGTCACGCTTCAGATTTCCAGCACCGGGCGCCGAGTTCGGACTCCAGACTTTTCCGTAAAATCGGTGATTTCGGTGATCGAAAAACCGCCCAACCGAACACCGAAAATCACCGAAAAACACCGAAACACACCGAAAGCAGCCGCGGGTGCCAGGGGCAGAGAGAGTGGGTGTGCCGGGCGGTCACACCTGGTGCAGATCTGGCTTTCCATCGGCAGGCCTGCCACCGCCAGGCGCAACTCGCCATCGCGGCTTTGGCCTCTCTTGTTGGTGCAAGCGGGGGAACGCTGAACAGTTACGCCAAAGGCTTCATATTGGGAATTGCTGATAGCGCCCAGGCGGCGTGCTCGCGCACCAGCGCGCTGGAGTGCTCCCGCGCCGCCCACTCCAATACGGGCGACGCTGCCGGATCCCTGAGATTGCCCAGCACCACGGCAGCGTTGCGAGCCAGACCCTCAGGGGTGGCCCGCCACAGCGCCGTAGGACGAAAGCGCGCGCGAAATTCCTCAGCATTCAACGACAAGAGCTCCGGCAACACAAGCGTCGTATGAAAAGGCGATAGGTCCGGAATTCCCTTTGGGGCGACCTGCGCGCGTTGGTTCCAAGGGCAGACCTCCTGACAAATATCGCAGCCAAAAACATGCTCGCCCATTAGCGAGCGGAACGGTTCGGGAATCGCCCCGCGGTGCTCGATGGTCAGGTAGCTGAGACAGCGCCGCGCATCGAGCACTCCTGGCGCAATCAAGGCGCCCGTGGGGCAGGCATCCAGGCACCGGGTACAAGAGCCACACGTGGGGAAATCCGGCACGGGTGCAGGTTGCAGTTCCCGGTCAGCGAGGATCACGCCGAGAAAGAAGAACGAACCCAGCTGAGGGTTCAGCAAGCAGGTGTTCTTGCCCTGCCAACCCACCCCGGCAGTCACCGCCCACTCGCGCTCCAGGATGGGACCGGTATCCACATAGCAACGCGCCTCAAGGTGACCTAGAGCCTCCGCCAGCAACCGGGTGAATTGTTCGAGACGCTGCAATACCCAGCGATGATAATCCGCACCCCAGGCATATCGGGCAACCCTGCCGTGAAGGGGCAGCAGCGGGGGCAAGGCCTCCCGAGTATATCCCGCCGCGGCAACGATGACGGACTTTGCCGAGGGCATGAGCGCACGCGGGTCAGCCCGTCGCGCCAGGGCATCAGGACGCGCCAGGTATTCCATAGCGCCGGCATATCCCTGCGCCAGCCATGCGCGGTAGGATTCCCAGGTGCGCGCAGCACCAACCGGCGCAAAGCCCACCCAATCGAGATTTGCCGCAGCTGCCAGGGAGCGCAACAAGGTACCGGTATCGTCCATCACCAACCCCACCTAAGTATAAAACGACGCGGGTCAGACAATTCCGACCCGCGTCGCGCGAAGCAGTCGCAGAGATTACTCCTCAGTTGCGAGCATGATGACCACGCTCGAGCCACCCGCTTCATCATCGCTGATATAGAGTTGCAGTTCACGCCCTTCTTTCTTGAAGGTGGGCATGAAAGCTTCGGCGTCTTTCTCCCAGCCGTTTTCCACCAACGCCTCATCATAGAATGTCGTCACGGTCGCGGCGTCATCGGGCGCGTGGAAGCTAACCATCCCACTCATC
>JAKJAC010000279.1 GCA_022707705.1 Chloroflexota bacterium | reverse complement strand
AAGCAGGACAGCTCCAGGCAGCAACGCTGCCAGAACCGTTGGCATCGCTCGCCGTGCAACAGGGCGCGCGGGTGATTGTAGATGATACACGCTATCCACAGTTTAGTTGCAGCGTCTTTGCATTCAGTCGCGAGGTCGTGACAGCTCAGCCTGAGACCATACGCGGTTTTTTGGTTGCCATCGAGCGCGCCTCGGCTTTGATTAACGCGGATAAAGCGCGTTGGGATGAGGTGCTCGTCTCGCGGGCGCTGGTACCTCAACCTGTTTTGGGGGCATATACACTTCCAGATTATCCAGGCTCAGAGATTCCTTCGCGTGAACAGTTTGAGGATGTCGTCGGTTGGTTACAAGGGAAGGCCCTGCTCACAGCCGACGTTACCTATACGGATTCTGTAGACGGGAGTTTTCTGCCGTAACCAACAGGTCTCAAAACATGACCTGCCGGGTGCTCTGTCCGTCCCAAAATACTCTGCCGAAAAGACTTTGGTTCAAGATTTGCACCTGGCGCTGGGAATCTAGCAGTTACACCACGGGCTGTCCAGAAAGGGCAGCCCGTGATGTTTTTTGGTATTACGATGTGGTTTTATGGATAGATGCGCTTGATTGTGCGCGGGAAAGCGATGGCTTCACGGATGTGCTCGATGCCGCAGATCCAGGTGACAGTGCGCTCGATACCGAGTCCAAAGCCACTGTGGGGTGCACTCCCGAATTTGCGCAGCTCGATGTACCATTGGAAAGCTTCTTCAGGCAGCTTATCGCGGTGTATGTGCTCTAGGAGTATCTCAGGGCTTGAAATGCGTTCGCTGCCGCCAATGATCTCGCCATAACCCTCTGGCGCCAGCAGGTCTACACTCTTGCAGACCTCCGGTCGCCCGGGCCACGGCTCCATGTAGAAGGCTTTCACTTTTGTCGGATAGCCGTAGACAAACACTGGTTTGTCGAATTGCTGCGTTAGCACCGTCTCATGCGGTGAGCCAAAATCCATGCCCCATTCAAAAGCCAGCAGCGCCTTCTGCTCTGGGTCCTCGGTTGCAGCTGCAATCTGCGCGAGCCGTTCAGCCGCTTCATCGTAGGAAATGCGCGGGAAGGGCGGTGTGATGCGCTCCAGGGCGCTCGTGTCCCGTCCCAATACCCGCAATTCTGGTCCGCGCTCCTTGAGCACCCGCTGGACGATGTAGGAGATGAATTGCTCCTCGATTTCCATCAGCTCGTCTAGGTCGCAGAAGGCAATCTCCGGCTCCACCATCCAGAATTCTGTGAGATGGCGGCGGGTCTTGGATTTCTCGGCGCGGAAGGTGGGTCCAAAACAGTAGACACGGCTGAAGGCAAAGATGTTAGCTTCGTTGTAGAGCTGCCCACTCTGCGCCAGATAGGCGATACCCTCATCAAAATAGGGTGTGCCGAAGAGCGTCGTCGTGCCTTCACACGCGGCGGGCGTGAGGATAGGAGTATCCATGTTGATGAAGCCGTGGTCGTCCAGCCAGTCGCGAACGGCGCGAATCACTGTGGCGCGTATGCGCAGGATGGCCCATTGGCTCTGGGTGCGGATCCAGAGGTGGCGGTTATCGAGCAGAAAATCCACACCGTGTTCTTTGAGCGCGATGGGATAGTCTTCCGCTACGGCTTGCACTACCTCCATTGCGGTAATGCCGACTTCATACCCTCCGGGGACGCCGGGCGCGCGTGGATCGGCGCGCACAACCCCGGTAACCACCACCGAAGATTCCTGGGGAATATGCACAGCCATTTCGAAGACTTCCGCCGGCACATCCTTGCTAAAGACCACGCACTGGACGAAGCCATAACCGTCGCGGATCAGGAGAAACACAAGTTTACCCTTGTGCGTGCGATTATACACCCACCCGCGAAGGGTTACTTCCTGACCAACGTAATCTGCGATTTGTTCTACACGGATAATGGGTGCCATGGTTTGTTCCTCCTTATTTCCATCTCGAGATCATCATTTCAGCCTAAAGAACGCCAGGGGGAAAACTCTTCGAAAAGTATTCTACCAAAGGCGGTTCGAGTTGCCTTTGGCTGTCTGTGAATGGAGCCAGCGGCTAAGAGCCAAAGGAAGGCTCCGTTGCCTTACCTGGCTTGTTGCCGTTGGTGGTGTCGCTGGCGCAAACGGTGCGCCACAAAGGCAATCACCGCTACAACTCCTAAAACCAACACCAGCTTCTCGTAGCGTCCGATCCATTCTATTACCAGGCGCCAGTTCTGGCCCAGAATGAAACCGGCTAAGGCTAACAGAAAACTCCACATCGCGGTGCCGATGGCAGTGTAGATGGTGAAGCGCCCCATATTCATGCTAGCCAGGCCCGCCGGCACTGAAATCAGGCTGCGCACAATAGGAACCATACGTCCAAAAAAGATTACCAGCTCGCCATAACGGTTGAACCAGGCCAGCGCTGTATCAAAATCGGCTTCTGAGAGCAGCAGCCATTTGCCGAAACGACGTAGTAAATAGCGCACACGTTCTTCGCCAAACCAATGCCCTAACGCATAGAAGACCATCGCGCCTGCTACAGAACCAATCACTCCTACCAGCGTGATACCCCACAACGTGAATCCACCACGCTTTTCAAAGGCAAGCCAACCCGCCATGGGCAAGACAGCTTCAGAGGGTATCGGGGGGAAGATATTTTCGATGAACATGACGAGGCCCAGGCCCACATACCCCAATGCCTCGATGATTCCCTGAACCCAGATGGCAATCTTGTCCAACAATCCGCTCAAACCCATCAGATAGCTCCTTCAAAACCTTATCATCCCGTTAGGTCATTTTAACGCCTTTGCTGGCGCATTGATTGGATTATACCACGTTTGAGGTCGCTGGCGCGCTTTGATTTTGTTACGTCTCGCTAACTTGCCTTCGCGACGCTATTGCTCGGATACGTCCTCATACTATGACTTTTGCAAGATTGTGGTATACTTATTTATGAAAGGGTCACCGCTCTTATCTTTGGGTTACCATGGATAGGGGCTCCTGTTTCCAAAGGAGCGCTGATGCTTATTTTCATCGTGTCTGATGGCTCAGGAATGACGGCTGAACAGGTAGTCCGCGCTGCACTACTGCAGTTCGAAGGTGTTGAGGTTCAGTTACTTCGTCGGGCTGATGTGACCACCGCTTCGCAAGTGCGCAGTGTGGTGGAGGAGGCTTCACAGCGGCAGGGGTTGGTTGTCCACACGCTGGTTTCCGATGAGCTGCGCTTGCTGATGCTTGACCAGGCGCGTCTCTACCACGTGGAGGCGATGGACCTGATGGGTCCCATGTTGGACCGGCTTGCGATGGGCTTAAAAAAGCCGCCCAAACAACAACCGGGTCTGTATGCCAGGTTGACTGCGGAACGCAACCGGCTGATTGAATCGGTGGAATTCGCCCTGCAGCACGATGATGGGCAGCGCACGAATGAACTGGACCAGGCTGAGATCATCCTTGTGGGGGTTTCCCGTACCATGAAGACCCCGGTATCGATCTATCTGGCTTATCATGGGTGGTTTGTAGCTAACGTCCCACTTGTGCATGGAATTGCGCCGCCGGCGACACTTCTCGAATTGCCCAGCGCTAAAGTGTTTGGTCTGGTGATGTCACCCGAGCGGCTGATGGATTTGCGGCGCACGCGCGCCAGGGCTTCTGGTTTGCCGACGGGCGCCTCATATTCGGCGATTGAGGATGTGATGGAGGAATTGCGCTCTGCGCGGATTCTCTGTGCCGAGCGGGGTTGGCGTACAGTGAGCGTGACTGCGAAATCAGTCGAGGAAATTGCAAGCGAGATTACGGCTTTGGTGCGGAGGTAAAACATGGGTTGGAACGCGGTGGACATCCGGCGCGAGTTTCCGATCTTTAGCCATCCGGTGAATGGCAAACGGTTGGTTTTCCTGGATAGCGCTGCCAGCGCTCAAAAACCGCAGGCAGTGTTGGATGCAATTGCATCCGTGTATACCACTTCGTATGCCAATGTGCACCGTGGACTTTACAGCCTGGCTGAGGCGGCAACAGAGCGTTATGAAGCTGCGCGGGAGAAAATCGCCCATTTCGTTGGGGCAACTGATCCCGAGGAGCTGATCTATGTACGCAACGCGACCGAAGCGTTGAATTTGGTTGCCTACTCCTGGGGACGACAAAACATTCACGCTGGTGATCGTATTGTCATCACGGAAATGGAGCATCACAGCAACCTGGTCCCCTGGATGGCGCTCGCGCGTGAAAAGGAAGCGGAGCTGGCATATTTGCCAGTAAACGATGCGGGAGAACTCGACCTTGCTGCGTTGCCGCCACTGTTGGCGGATGGTCGTACACGAGTCGTCGCCTTTACATTGATGTCGAATGTGTTAGGAACGATTCCTCCGGCGCAAGAACTCGTTGCGATGGCACATCAGGCAGGGGCAGTCGTGGTGGTGGATGGCGCACAGGCTGTGCCACATCTGCCGGTGAATGTGGAAGCGTTGGGCGCAGATTTCCTGGCGTTTTCGGCGCATAAGCTCGGTGGTCCCGGCATCGGCGCGCTTTGGGGACGCCGCGCTATTTTGGAAGCCATGCCGCCATTCCTTTATGGCGGGGACATGATTTTGAGCGTCAAGAAGCACACCGCGACCTGGAATGACTTGCCTTATAAGTTTGAGGCGGGCACACCAGCGATTGCGGAGGCGGTTGGTTTTGGCGCCGCAGTGGATTTCCTGACTGCTTTGGGGATGGAGGAAGTTCATCAGCACGAGCAGGCTTTGGTGGCGTACGCGTTGGAGCGCTTGCCTGAGGTGCCGGGTTTGCACATACTTGGTCCGACGCATGGGCAACGTGGCGGAGCGGTGTCGTTTTGGCTAGAGGGCATTCATCCGCATGATATTGCCTCGGTGCTTGATGCTGAAGGGGTGTGTATCCGCGCGGGGCTGCATTGTGCAGAACCGCTACACGCGCGTTTTGGTTTGCCTGCCAGCGCGCGTGCGAGTTTCTATGTGTATAACACCATAGATGATGTGGATGCGTTAGTTGCCGGGTTGGGGCGGGTGATTGCTCTGCTACGGCGCTAAACGGATAGACGAGAAGGAGTCATGATGGGAGACCTCTACCGTGAGCAGATGTTGGAGCATTATCACGAACCGCAGAATTACGGCGTGTTAGCCGATGCGGAAGTGGATGTGCACCTGGATAATCCCACTTGTGGGGATACCATTCATCTTACCGCGCAGCTGGATACTGAAGGGCGTATCGCCAAAGTGATGTTTGAGGGACATGGCTGCGTCATTAGTATGGCATCTGCCTCCATGTTGACGGAGGCGGTGTTGGGGAAGACGCCTCAAGAGGTGGCCGCCCTGGAATTGCATGATATCGAGGACATGATGGGCGGTTTGCGTCTGAGCATGGGGCGGGTGAAGTGCGCTTTGCTTTCCGTCAATGCGCTGAAAAAAGGACTTAAGGAGCGCGGTAGACTATAAGCGCATCCCCGCTTTCATTTGTTGGCTCGCGATCCGCAGGTCGTTGGATTCCGTGCGCGATC
>JAKJAC010000278.1 GCA_022707705.1 Chloroflexota bacterium | reverse complement strand
AAGTGGCGGAAGCAGAGGGCGAGCTGCTGGGATTCACCTGGATTGCCCGCGACAAGCTGCAACCCGACCGGGCGCGGTTCTACCTCTACGTCAAACCCGAACGGCGCCGGGAAGGGTTAGGGCAGTTCCTGTACGAGGACCTGCTCCGCACCGCCAGGGAGGCGCAGCTGCGGCAACTGCACATCGCCATCTGGGATAACAGCCCCGCCGACCGCGCCTATGCCGAGCGGCGCGGCTTCACCGAGCGCCTGCACGAATTTGCCATGGCGTTGGACCTGCGCGCCTTCGACGACCACCCCTACGACGCGCTCCTCACCCGCCTCGAAAGCGAGGGCTTCCAATTCACCTCCATGGCAGAGCTCGGCGACACCGAAGCTGCCCGGCGCCAGCTCTATCTGCTCAACGAGGCGACGAGCATGGACATTCCCGGCGCCGGCGGCGAGCCTTCGTGGGCGTCGTTCGAGGATTTCCAGAGCAGCGTGTGCCAGTCGAGTTGGTACATGCCGGAGGGGCAGAAGGTGGTCATTGAAAGCACCACGGGGACCTGGGCGGGGATGAGCGCCATCACCCGTTTCGAGGGAACCGCCTACGCCTACAACCTGCACACCGGCGTCGCGCGCGCCTACCGCGGGCGGAAGCTGGGGCAGGCAGTCAAGATCACTGCGCTGCGCTATGCGCGGGAGGTCCTGCAAGTGGCTAAGGTGCGCACCCATCACAACGCCAAAAACGCGCCCATCATCGCCATTGACCTCAAATTCGGCTACCGGCAGCTGCCGGGCATCTTCTTGATGGAAAAGTTACTCGAGGCATAAAATACCTGCGGAAAGCGCAAAGGATCTGGACGATCATGGCTAACACAGATGAGAGAGCGACTAGCAGAAAACCGAAAATCCCAGGTTTCTATATCGGTATTGGCTCATATTTCATTTTCTCAATAGTTTTCGCACTCCTGCTTGGCAAATCACCTGCTCAATGCCTCGTTGATTACGTCCGCTTCATGAACCTCCGGCAGGAATTGAACACAGCCAGAGAGCTATGGGATGTAAATAAGCCGCATCGCTATCAAGTGAGAATTGGAAGCCTTCAATTCCTCGAGGATGGTGTTCCGCAGGAGTGCATACGAGATACGATTGTCGTATTCCAAGACGGGGTAGCTGTTGAGGGTGAAAACTTTAAGCTCTGTGAGGAGACGTATGCTACGGTCTCAATTGAAAGGATATTTGAACAAATCGCACAAGAGCTATCTGCAACGAATATGTTCACTGCTAACTGGGAATTAGAATTCGACCCTCACTATGGGTATGTATCAAGATTCTACGTCCAATGTCACTCTTCAGGCTTAATCTCGGAACAAGACTGTCTCAAAATCCTTCCTTCCCAAAGTGATGCCCAGGAACGCAGTTTTCCTTCCAAATCGTTCGCATTTAGCCAATTCTTGGTCCAGGACTAGAGCACCTTGTTCCAATGTGATTCACTTGGCATACCGGGATTGCATTCCGGTGATGGTATTCAACTCTCGATTAAGGAGGCGAAATGCAGAGCACAACCCTACCCGAGCAAGCCGATGCGAAATCGCCCGCAGGCGCGGACATTCGCTACCTCGCCCATGGACCCACGGGCGACATGATCCACAGCACCGTCCCGCCGTACCAGATCAACCGGGCGACCGTCCACGCTACGGTGAGCGAATTCTGGTACGTGCTTGAGGGACACGGTGAAATCTGGCGCGACGATGGCATGGAGCACGGCGTCACGACGCTCGTTCCCGGCGTGGCGATTGATATTCCGGTGGGCACAGCCTTCCAGTATCGCAACGTCTCCAGCATGCCGCTGAAATTCATCTGCATCACCATGCCGCCCTGGCCCGGAGATTCTGAAGCCACGATCATCGAGGGAATCTGGCAGCCCACGGTGTGAGCCCGCCTATAACAAATCCGCGAGGATGTTTTCTTCAGTGTTTTCGGATACGGCGCCATAGCCGGCGCCGTATCCGAAAACGCTCTTCTACCAGATAAAGGAGCGCCCGATGACTCTGACGCCAGACCTGCAAACACAGGCGATGATCACCGCGATGCCCGAAAAAACGGGCAAATCGCTGGAGGAATGGTTCGAGGTTCTTGCCGCCGCCCAACTCCCTACCCACGGGGAGATGCTGAAGCACCTGAAAGACGCATACGGCGTCACACACGGCTATGCCAACACCATCGCAATCCTGTACCGGCAACACGCTGCCGGAGGACCGCCGCCAGCAGCCGACCTGGTGGAGCAGCAATACGCCGGCGCCAAGGCAGCGCTGCGCCCTATCTACGAAGCCGTGATCGCAGCGGTCTCCGCCTTTGGTCCCGATGTGGAGATTGCGCCTAAGAAGACCACCATCAGCTTGCGCCGCCGCAAGCAATTCGCCATCATCCAGGCAGCGACCCGAACCCGGGTGGACCTCGGCTTGAACCTGAAGGGCGTCGCGCCCACCGACCGTCTGGAGGGCGGCAACGCCTTCGGCGGAATGTGCACCCATCGCGTGCAGTTGATGTCCCCCGCCGATGTGGATGCCGCCGTTATCGCCTGGCTCAAACAGGCCTACGAGCAAGCTTAACCACACCCCCCGGAATTGAAGGGTGAGCGCTTCGGGGCGGAAGCGCAACGAACAACACGCACAGGAGCTGAACGATGAATTTGTATCTGGTGTATTTCGGTGAGGTGGACCCTGAACTGGGGGATCTCGAAACGCGGTTCATCCAGCTTTTGGCGCCCAAGAACGGCGTTCCAGTGGGCAAGTACGCCATCCTGGAGTCCTATTGCGCCGATCCCGCCTGCGATTGCCGGCGCGTGATGCTCTCCGTGGTCGAAGAAAGCCGTCCAACCGTGAACCTGGCATCCATCAGCTATGCCTTCGACGCCGATGACCCGGAACCTGGACCCTACCTCGATACCCTCAACCCGCAATCCCAGTACGCGCAAGGGCTGCTGGAGCTGGTCACCCAGTGGGTCTTATCCGACTCCGCCTATCTGGCGCGCCTGGAGCGGCACTACGCGCTGACCAAGCAAGCCGCCGCCGACCCCACGCACCCGGCGTATGCCGTCTTGCGCGAATCGTTCACCGACGACCTCGATGAATATCTAGAGTCACCGCTGGGGACTCAAGCCAGGCGCGCTATCAGCCGCACCAAGATCGGGCGTAACGCCCCCTGCCCCTGCGGCAGCGGCAAGAAGTACAAGGTCTGCTGCGGCAGGGGGAATTAAACTAGGTAACTCACGGGGGTTTTTTCTACGGTGGAGAAACAGACCAGAGAACTATTAACTACGGAACACACGGAAAGTCTATGTTGGAGAAGCAGACCAGAGAACTGTAAACCACGCCCCGCCGCCACAGCTCGACAAATATCTCGACCGGGTGTACAATACGTACACAGTGTACATGATGTACATTATGCACAATCACACCGGGAGGTGAAGCATGGAACGCATTTACAGCGCCGCCGAAGCGCGGGCCAACTTCTCGCGGTTGGTCACCGAAGCCGGATTTGCCGGACGCGAGGCCATCATCCAGCGCAATAACCGCCCCGTGGCGGTGATTCTCGGCTACGAAGAATACCTGGCGCTGCAACAGCAGGCGGGGGAACGCGCGGCGCGGATGGCAATCTATGATGAGATTCGCGCTCGCAATGCCGCCGCCGAAGCCGAAGCCGTGGAAGCCGATATCCGCGAAGCGCTGCGCGCCGTGAGGCGTGAAGCATGACGCAACCCGCAGGGCTGCTCTGCGTGGTGCTCGATACCAATGTTTTTGTGAGCGGCGCCATCCTCTCGCGGGGCACTCCCTTCGAGGTGCTGGAGGCATGGCGACAGCAGCGCTACATCCTGGCGACCTCTGAGCCGATTATCGCCGAAATCGAGCGCGTGCTGCGCTACCCCCGCATTCGGGAGCGTTACGCCATCACCGAGACCGATATCGCGCGCCTGGTCAGCTCCCTGCGGGCAGATGCACTCCTGACACCCGGCAGTCGCACCATCCCGCCCACCTGCTCCGACCCGGATGATGACAAGTTCATCGTCTGCGCGATGGAAGCTGGCGCCGATTGCATCGTCAGCGGCGATCCCGACCTGTTGACGCTGGAGACTTACGCCGGCATCGCGATCCTCAAGCCCCACGAACTGCTGGCGCGACTGAACATCGAAGCCTGACCCCAAAATCCACCATCAAAGGAGCAACACTATGGAACCTATCACTATCCTGTTGATCGTCGCCGGAATCGCCCTGCTGGCATGGTTCATCATCAGCCTCATCTGGGGCAAACCCTGGAGTGTGCAGCTGCTCTACCTCCGCACCTTCCTCGGCTTCGCCCTCACCGGTCCCGAGCTGCTCACCATGCTCGGCATCCTGGAGAAATTCGGCATCCACGCCCACAACGCCAAACTCTCCGATGAATCTGTGGCGCACGAGACCAAGATTCTCCAATTCCTCAAGCGCGACCTGCGCATCCTGCGGAGCTACAACCGCGAGCGGCAAGCGCCCCCCACCCGCCTTTCGAGCGACATCATGGAGTGGTTCCTCGATGCCGAAGCCCGCGGCGAGCGCTTTCGCTTTCACGATTACCCGGTCAACCAGATGTTCGGCATCCAATCCCAACTGCCCGCCTTCATGCTGAGTCTGCATCCCGTCATCAGCCGGCTTGAGGGGCGCAACTACATCAAACGCCTCAACCGCTTCAGCATTAAATTCGACCAGGTGCTGGAAGGGCTGCGAGTCCGCGAGGAACGGGGCATCCTCCCGCCGCGCTTCGTTATCCGCCGCGTGCTGGATGAGATGACGGCGTTTGTGGGCCAACCCGCTACCGAAAACCCGCTCTACACCGTCTTCCGCGACAAGCTCGCCAAACTCGAGCGCCTGAGCCAGGCGGATCGCGAGGCGCTCCTTGCCGGCGCCGCAGATGCTATCCAGCGCACCGTCTACCCCGCCTACCAAAAGCTCATCGCCTACTTCACCGCCCTGGAGCAAAAGGCGACCACCGACGACGGCGTGTGGAAGCTGCCGGATGGCGCCGCCTATTACGCGCACCGCCTCCGCAGCAACACCACCACCGAATTCACGCCCGAAGAGGTGCACGCCATCGGGCTGCAAGAAGTCGCCCGCATCGAAGGCGAGATGGCGGCGATTCTCCAGGGCTTGGGTCACAGCCCCGAACCCAGCGCCCCCCGCAAGCTGGCGGAGCTGGCGCAGGAGGAGCGCTTCCAGTACCCGAACACGGATGAGGGACGGCAAGCCTGCCTCGATGACTACCAGCGCATCCTCGATGAGATGAACGCCCGGCTAGACCCCTATTTCGCCACCCGTCCCAAGGGCACGCTCAAGGTCGAGCGCGTGCCGGAGTTCCGCGAGAAGACCTCCGCGGGCGCCTACTATCAGCCCGGCGACCTGGGCGGCGCGCGACCCGGCGTCTTCTACGCCAACCTGCGCAACATGGCGGAGGTGCACAAGTTCGGCATGAAGACGCTCGCCTACCAC
>JAKJAC010000277.1 GCA_022707705.1 Chloroflexota bacterium | reverse complement strand
GGCATGGGTGACCCTTACGATCTAGGCGATGACGGCGTGACAGTGCGGTTGTTCCCCAGAATGTCCCGCCCGGATCGTTCCGTGATAGCGCAGTGGTTGGTATTGGCGGAGCGCAAACAGCAACGGCAAGCCCTCATTAACGAGGCGCAAGCCAAGGTGTTCGAGCCCTTTGCGTTCTACCGGGTATGGTTTGGGCATGGCGACGAGGAATACCACGACGTGCGCCATCGCCACACAGCGGGCGTTTTTTCCAACGAAGGGTATGTGACCGTGCACACTACTTCGCGGATAGTCTGGGTCCCGAACCCTGTGCTGGTCGAAATGATCACTGTGGAGACGCCGAACCAGCTGCCAGAGTGGTGCCCGTGGGAGCGAGTTGAGATCATGGGCGAGAAGGTATTGGTGCGCAAGACGCCGGAATGGGCAAAGGCGCGATAAATGATATGGGGTGGGGTGCATTTCGCATAGCAACAACCCGCTGGCGGGTTGACCCGTTGAGCAACCGTGTCTTCCCATCCCATAACTCAGAATTAAGCAAAAGTGAAGTGTTAGTCAAGGTGGTAAACCGATGCCAATGACCTGCTGGATTTGTGGGAAAGAGTTCGAGCCCGATCCGGAGCGGTTGCGAGAGTGGGCTGAGAGCGGCGTCCAGTTCGATCCTACGGATTGGGAGTGTCCGGAGTGCCAGGCTCTCTGGAAGAGTGATGCTGAGGTGGCTGATGCCTGACACGCGGCTCTCACCACTGGATGTTGACCTGGGGTTTGACTGGCCGTGCGACCTGAACACGTTCTGGGCGCTGGCCGACAGTGTTGACGACGGGCGTTTACAGCGCCAGGTGGGGCAGGTATTGCGAGCGCGGTACACGCCCGGTGGGCAGTATCGCCGGACGTTCCGTGAGTGTGGGCGCTTGTGGGGCGTGAGCGATCAGCGCGCCCAGAACATTGTCGTGCGCGCCCTGCGCACGATGCGGCATCCAAGCCGGGTACGGCAATATGCAAGAGGAGCAAGGCAATGACGTGGTTAGCGATTGTGGCGGCGTTATTGGTGGGAATCAGCGCGGGTTTCATTCTGTGCTCGGTGCTGACTCTCGGACGTGTGGACGATGTGTTGCACGCGCTGGCGCTGCTGATCGAGGATCCCACGGACCCGGCGCGGGTGCAGAATGCACTCGACGTGCTGCACGGGTAGGTGCAACATGGCTTATCTTGCAAAGTGCTCACGCTGTGGAAGTTTCTACTGGCTCGATCCTGAAGCGCCTGTAACCGGTATTTGTCCGACGTGTCGTGCAGAGGGTTACGAGCAACAGACAGTACAGCAATCAGAACACGCAGACTCGGATTGGTGCCCTGATTGCAATGGCTTCGGCGCGACTGAATGGGTCGAGGATACCAGCGGCGGGCATTGGGTTTCATGCAAGCGTTGCGGTGGGATGGGCGTTGTTCAACAGGCCGATCCGAGCGTGGTGTACGAACGCTTGTGCCAGGCTACCCGAGAGTTGCGCGAGGCTGCGCTTGGGGCGCTAAACCAGCTCGCAGATGGTCGGACAGGTGAATCAACGGCAACGGCGCTCTGGAAACGGTATGTTGAACTGTCATATCAAGCCAATGTCGCTAATGAGCGTGAGATCGAATATTTCTATACGCATCTCACATTGGTGAGTGCGCTGCATAGGTGCAAGCGCAGTTAAGCGGTATTAGCAGCGGTTTTCGCTGCGGCAAGGCGCCGGAAAGCGCGACCGGCAACGGTCTAACAGAATCGAAAAACAGCAGTTAATCAAGCGGAGGAAATGATGGACATCAAGGCGTTTACTTTGGAGATCGTGTTTTTGACGGAGTTGTTAGGATCGCAGACGACCCGCGAGATTGCCAAGGAGCACATCGCGGCGAAGAACGGCATCGAGTTGGCTGAGGATGAGGAACTCTCCTTGCCGGAAGAGCTGGAGCGGGGAACCACGGTGTTCTATCGCTATCCAGGTACGGAGCTGCCCGCAATGCGCGATTACCAGATCAAGGGATTTTTGAAGAACGCGGCAAAGGAACTCAACGGCCTCTCCGGGCTGCCGAAGAATCTGCGGTCGAAGGTCAACGGCAAGGTGTTCGTCACGCCGCGCTGGATGCGGCTCGAGTTGCCGGAAGGCGGAGAGATGGATTACCTGGAGCGCCCGCTGCTGGCACAGACAGCGCAGGGGCAGCGTGTGGCTATCGCGCGTTCGGAGATGCTGCCCATCGGGACGAAGATCCGCTGTAGCCTGGAGTTGTTTCCGGGGGATGTGACGGAGAACGTCCTCCGCGAACTCCTGGACTACGGGTTTTACTACGGATTGCTGCAATGGCGGAACGCGGGTTACGGCAAGTTCCGTTACACGCTGACCCAAGAAGCATGAGCGATGGCATTGCATGGCGGTGCATAGCATAGCGCAGGTCATGTCGAGTATAGTCCAGTCGAGTTAGGTGATGGTGTTGTAGCGTAAGTCCGAGCATGGCGTAGGTGCTGCATAGTCTGGAGGGTGTGGTGATGGCAAGGTCAGGTAAGGCGTCGCGCCGGAAAAGTACAGGACTGCAAAGTCTAGCACAGGTGAGGTTATGTAATGTACTGTACCCTCTGCAATGGTACTGTTGCTTCAGGTATAGCACGGTCACGTCATGGCGATGCACCTCAGCGTTGGGTCGTGTGGTGGCATAGTGTGGTCGTGTTTGGCTTTGAATCGTGGCGGCATGGTCAAGCGCGGACAGGTTCGGTAGAGGCGAGGGTGTTGGCGAGGTTGAGCAGAATCTAGTTGAGCAACGGTGTGGTTATGCAATGCACCATCATGTAAGGGCAAGGCGTGGTGGGGTGAAGTTGGACATGGCAGCGGCTGAGTCAGGTAATGCTGAGCGGTGTTTCGTTAGGGTATCGTGGTGCGAAGCGAGGTCACGTTACGTCTTGCGACGGCGCAGATTTGAGGCGCAATGCTCTGTGCCGGCGAAGTTTCGTTCGGTGTCGTTCAGTGGAGTGGAGGTGCAGATGACACAGTTTTGTTCAGCCTGCGGCGCGCAGGCAACGGAGATAGTGCTGGTAGAGGTGGTGCAGGTAGCACTGCAGGGCGGCAAGCAACGCCGCAAGGTTCTGAATCTGATGCTGTGCGAGGCCTGCTCGCAGCGCGCCAGTCGCACGCTGGCACGCGATCACGAGCAGGCTGAGCGAGTCGCCCGCGCCCTCACCGACGAGGGGCGCCAACTCCGCAAGGACGAAGCCTGGGCGCGCCGGAAGGCGTTCCTGAAGGAACAGGCGGAAGCAGCGCTTTAAGGAGCAGACAATGGCAGCACACAACGATATCGGCGCATATGGTGAATATCTAGTCATGGAGCGTTTGGCGCAGATCGCGCCAGTGGCTCCTGGGCGCGTGGCTGATGTGCGCTTCATGGAGTGCGAGATCGAGGTCAAGGCGGCGCGCCCATCGCGCTACAACGGCAAGCGGGCTTTGGGTTACCAGTTCAGCCTACGCCGGCCAGGACACAGCGAGCTGCGCGCGCCGGTGGTCGTGTTGGTGTGTCTGCCATTGTCCTCACCGGAATACACGGCGTTTGTGATTCCGGCGGATAAACTGGACGGGCTGGCGAAGGTCGCCGTCCCGCTGGATGTCGAAGGCTATGAAGGACTTTGGGCGCCCTACCGGGAACGGTGGGAAGTGATTGCAGATTTCGTGGGAGGCAACTGATGGCAATCGTAGCAATCGCAAATCAAAAAGGCGGCGTGGGCAAGAGCACTTTGAGCGTGCATCTTGCAGTCGGCGCTGCACGAACCGGCAAGAAGGTGATTCTGCTGGATGCGGATCCGCAGGGGAACGCCACCAGCTGGTTGATGGATGGGGAGACCGACGAAGGCGTGTTCCGGCTGTTGATCAACAGCGAGAAGCCGCTGCGCGTCGTGCGCCCGCTGGCGCGGTGGGGCTTGGGGATGGTCCCCGGCAACTACCGGACCGGCGAGGCGCTCACCATGCTGGCGGCAGTGGGACGGCTGGCGGAGATCCCCAGCCGGGTGAAACCTCTGGGACAGGTAGCTGACCTGGTGTTGATGGATATGCCTCCGAGCCGGGCAGCCGGGTTTATGGAGTTGCTGGGAGCGGCGGATTGGGTGATCGTACCCACGCAGCTCGAAAGGTTGAGCCTGGAGGGCGTAGGGTTGATGGCGCAGACGGTCGCAGAGATGAACGGGCCGCGGCTCATGGGCGTAGTGCCCAACATGGCGCGAGCAAGGACCAAAGAACACCAAGCGCAGATGGAGGAACTCGTGGCGGCCTTCGGGCAAGCCGTGTGGCCACCGTTGCCGATGACCATCGCCGTGACGGAGGCGGCGAGCTACGGCACGGTGCTGTTCGATCACGCGCCGGATGCAGATGTCACGAAGGTGATGCAGGCGGTGTTGCGCCGCATGTTGGGGGTGCTCAATGGCTGAACGCAAGGGTGGTCTACGGCTTGATCCGGCAGTGACGGCGTTCCAACAGAAGGCTGCAATCAATACCGCGGCGTTGACCTCGAAGCAACGCCGGGACCGGAAGCGGGTACGGGTGATGTACGATTTGGCGCCGGAAGTGAAGGGCGCTATCGAGAAGATTGCGGAGGAGCAAAAGACCTCCGCAAGCCAAGCGGCAGCGTTGCTATTGGCGTGGGCTGCAGTGCGTTACTTCGGCGGCAACGGTGCCGCAAAGGAGCTCCGGGACGCTTTCTGCGAAGGCCGCGAGCCTTCACGTACGCCACGCTTTGAATTCAACGTAGAACCGAGCGAGACTTTTCTCGATGTTTTGCGCGAACGGCAGCATTAAACGGCAAAGTATAACCTTGCCGTTCGATTTTTGAACGGCAGCGTTAAACCTTGCCGTATACGGCAAGAATTGACCTAACCAGAAGCCCAACACGGGGCGCAAAATACAAAAGGGTATTCTGATATGGGTAGCAAAATATCGCACGGCTACGGGCACTACAGAAGGTTTCAGGGGGTGGCGATGGGACGGATTATCAACCGATTTTTCTACCTGCACGAGGGGTTGCTCGGATGGTATCTGAAGGTCTGCGGCGATAAGTGCAGCCCGGTCCCGGAGGGTCCATTCGAGGAAGCGGAAGCGCAGGCGCGCCTGGCGCAGGCAGTAGAGACTATGGCTCATACTTACCGCGTCGAGCCGACGCTGGCGGATTACAAGGGGCGCAAGGTGATTTGTTTGAAGATCGAACTGGGGACGGCGCGAAAGTCCCGCAGTCCCCATCAGGCATTCACAATCATGGGAGGGAGAGATGGACGGTTACGGCGTGGTGGTATTGGAACGGGCAGCGCAAGCTGCGGGGGCTACGGCAGTGACGACGACGATGTGCCCGGAGTGCGGGTACAGCCCGCAGTCGGAGTTTGAGATGTTCGGCGGCTTCGAGCGCGACGGCATGATGTTCACGGTGTGCCCGAAGTGCGGGGCAGATTGGCCAGATTAGGGGGGACGATGGACGAAACACTGACTCGGAATATGTGGTGGTGGGCAGGCGACGAGGAAAGCGGGAAGCGGCGGTTCCGGGAACGGTTCGGCGCGGAG
>JAKJAC010000276.1 GCA_022707705.1 Chloroflexota bacterium | reverse complement strand
CATCACCAACCAGGCTCAGGGTGATACTACGGAGACGACCCCCACCGACAGCAATACTACCACGGTCTGGTACCAGGTTGCCGGCGCGCCGACTATCTCGGTCACACCCACTACCCTCAACTACCTGGTGAAAATCGGCGCGGGCGCCTTCGATGCGCCCCTGGTGGTGAACAACACCGGTCAGGTACCCTTGAACTGGTCTGTGGTTGAGGACCCGAGTGTGAGCTGGCTGAGCCAGGCGCCCACGGGTGGAAGTCTGGCTAGCGGCGCCAACGCCACCGTCACGGTCACCTTCAACCCCGCCGGATTGACGGCAGGCGACTACACCACGAATCTCGTCTTCAGCAGCGGCGCGGGCGGTAACACCATCTCCGTGCCGGTAACGCTGCGGGTGCGAGAACCCGGGCTGGTGGTGGCGCCGGACAGCTTCGACTATACCGTTATGGTGGGCACGGGGCAGTTCACGGCGCCCCTGCTGATTACCAATACCAGCGAAGTCCCGGTCACCTGGAACCTCGCCGAAACCCCCGCTGCCGCCTGGTTAGCGCAGACTGCGCTCACCGGCACGCTGGATCCGGGCGCGGCGACAACCGTGACGCTGACCTTCAATCCCACGGGTCTTACAATGGATACATTGTACCAGACTACCCTCGCCCTCACCGGCAGCAACGCGGCGATCACCGTTCCGGTGAAGCTGCTGGTAGCCTCACATAAGGTCTACCTGCCGCTGGCAATCCGGCAATTCAAGCCGTAAGGCAAGCGCCAGTTTCCTAAAACAAGAGAGGTCGGAATTGCTTCCGACCTCTCTTCGCGCTGGCGTTCAGGTTGGCGGAAAAACGCCAGACCGCAATTCACGCAGAGTCTGCTGAATCTCCTCACGGGTGTTCATGACAAATGGACCGTAACGCGCGATCGGCTCGCGCAAAGGCTTGCCCATGATGAAGAGGAAGCGCGCCGGGGATGCACCCGCGCGAATCTCGACGGCGTTGCCCGCATCGAAGACCACCAGGCGGGTAGCCTGCAGCCATTGTCCCGCCATCTCCGCCTCGCCCTCGAAGAGGTACAGCAGTACGGCGTGATCCTCAGGCGTCGCCAGAGAGAAGCTCGCGCCGGCAGGCAAGCTGACATCCAGATAGGTCGGCTGGATTTCAATCTCGGTCACGGGACCGCGAAGCCCTTCGACCTGCCCGGCAACGACCCGCACACGCGCCCCAGCCAGCGTCACAAGTTCTGGAATCTCTTCTGCATAGAACTCCTGATAGCGTGGAGGAATCATCTTGGCTGCAGCAGGCAAGTTGACCCACAGCTGAAAGCCTTCCAGGATGCCGGCTACGGGTTGAGGCATTTCCTCATGCAGAATACCGCGCCCCGCCGTCATCCATTGCACAGCGCCGGGACCAATCACGCCGGCGTTGCCGATGCTATCCCGATGCGCGACATTCCCGGCGAGCATATAGGTCACCGTCTCGATGCCGCGGTGCGGGTGCATGGGAAACCCGGCGAGCACATCGGCGGGGTTATTCGAGCGGAAATCATCCAGGAGCAGGAACGGGTCTACGTTATCCAGAGTAGGCAGCGCAATGCTGCGGCGCAACTTGACCCCCGCCCCTTCACGCACCGTCTGTGGGTCTACGACCCGCAAAATCGAACGCACTTCAGTCACGAGTCACCTCCTCATCCTATTCCTAAATTACCAGGTTATTGCGACGCGCCGCGGCGCAATAACACTCAAAGGAAATCTCTGGCATAGGTTGCCACAAGACCATGCCGATACCGCTAGGCGCCTTTGCCCTTGACGACCCAATCCGCGACGGTGACAATGCGTTGCGCCATGACGCGCATCGCCTCCAGCACGGGTGCGGGCACTTCGGTCTGCCCCTGCGGCGCTGAGGCGCTCACCCCGTAGGGGTTGCCGCCCGCAGCATAGAGTCGAGGGTCAGTATACCCCGGTCCCACAATCAGGCTACCCCAATGATAGAAGGTGTTGTAGAGGGCAAGCAAGGTGCTTTCCTGCCCGCCATGAGCGTTCATCGCGCTGGTGAAAGCGGCAACGGGCTTGTTGCTCAGATGCCCCTGCGCCCAGATGGGACCGGTGGTATCAATGAATTGTTTCATCTGCGCAGCGACGTTCCCGAAACGGGTCGGCGCACCGAAGAGGTAGGCATCCGCCCACACCAAATCGTCCAGGGTCGCCTCGGGGACATCTTGGGTCGCCTCGACGTGAGCGCGCCAACGCGGGTTCGAATCAATCGCCGCGGCGGGCGCCAATTCGCGCACCTTGCGCAGGCGCACCTCAGCTCCGAGCGCTTCGGCGGCTTCTTTTGCCGCCAACGCCATCTCATAATTGGTACCCGTAGAACTGTAATATACAATGGCCAACTTTATCTTTGACATGGTCAACTCCTTCTTAAACTGTGTTTTATGCTAAGCTTTTCGTGAAAGCTCAAAATGCCTCTTACTGCCCGGCTTTGCCCAATTTGCGGCACAGGCTCGCCAGGGTCGCCTGCTCCTCAGGGCTGAGCACCGAAAACTCCGTCACGATGTCTTGCACGTGAAGCGGAAACAACTCAGTGATGCGTTCGCGCCCGGCCTCGGTCAGAGTAACCATCACCCGCCGCCGGTCGCCGGTATCCCGCTCGCGTTCCACCAGGCCCAGGCGGACCAGGTTATCCACCACCAAGGTGAGGTTCCCCCCACTCTTGAGCAGTTTGGCGCTCAGCTCGCCCTGGCACAGAGGACCCAAGTGGTAGAGCGCTTCCAGCACGCCAAACTGGCTTGCGGTCAAGCCGCCGTAGGCGTGGCGCTCAGACAGACGCGCCTCGAGCGCATTCACCGCGCGAGACAGTTTCACATAGGCATCCAGTGCCTGGAGCGCTTCCGGGGTTCCCTGATAGTGTACTGTCATCACTTATCCTTTATTTCAATATCGTATATTTCAATGTTGAAATAATAACACAAGGGGGGAAATTTGTCAAGACCCAAAGTGTTTTTTGAGCGCGACGCCGTAACCGGCGTCGCGCTCAAAAAACACAACTTACTACTTGCGCCATTTTCTTTTATAAAGTATAATATTATCTATTAAACACAATGCATTTGAGCAAAGCCCTCCACCCCATCCCGATTGCTCAATGTTTAGCAGCACAGGAGAAACGCTCATGATCGTTGAAATGGTCCGCAACTGGGCTGAGGCACATCCACTCGCGGCACCCTGGGTGATGCTGGCGGGCGCGTTGCTGCTCAACGGCATCGTCTTCATGATTGCGCGCAACGTCGTGGCGCGGGGGCTCATCGCCCTATCGCAGAAGACGAAGAACAAGAACGACGATATTCTGGTGCGCTATGTCCGCCCGTACCGGCTGGCTTGGATTGCCCCGCTGTTGTTCACATACTACCTCGCCACCTGGGTTCCCGCGTGGACCGAGACGCTTCAGATGTTGATTCTGACAGCAATCGTATGGCTGTCAGTGCTCACCTTTGCCGGATTGCTGACGGCAATCAACCAGATGTACGAAGCCAGCTCGCACTTCCGCGGCGTCTCCATCCAGGGCTACCTGGATTTGGGCAAGCTGCTGATTCTGGCGATTGGGGTCATCCTCACCATCTCACAAATCACGGGGAAATCGCCCGTGGTGCTATTGAGCGGTATTGGCGCCATCACCGCGATTTTGTTGATCATCTTCCACGACACGCTGCTCTCCCTGGTGGCAAGTTTGCAAATCCAATCGCACGACCTGGTGCGCGAGGGCGATTGGATCGAGATGGAAGATTATGACGCGGATGGCATCGTCCAGAATATCGCGCTGCACACCGTGAAGGTGCAGAACTGGGATAACACCATCACCGTGGTGCCCACGCATAAGCTGATGGACACCCCCTACCGCAACTGGCGCGGCATGTCAGAGAGCGGAGGGCGGCGCATCAAACGCGCGATTTACATTGACCTGAACAGCGTGGCTTTTTGTAATGCCGATATGCTTGCGCGGTTCAGCCAGGTGGGGCTGGTAAAAGATTACCTGGAGCGGCACCTCAATCCGCAAGCAGATGGCGCCGCAGGGAAGAACGGCGTGACCGAGCGACTTTGCAGCGATTTAGTCTGCGAGGAGCATCAGTTGACCAACGTCGGCGTCTTCCGCGCGTATATGAGCGCGTATCTCAAGAGCCGCCCCGATCTGCACCAGACCGGTGAGATGATTTCGCTGGTGCGAGAGCTGGATCCGGGACCCACGGGCTTACCGCTGGAGGTCTACGCTTTCACCCGCACGGTGGCATGGGAAGCCTACGAGGCAATTCAAGCGGATATCTTCGAGCACCTGGTCGCCGCGGCGCCACAATTCAGGCTGCGTGTCTTCCAGCAGCCCACGGGTCGGGATTTCCGAGCGCTGGCGGACGCACCGGAATAAAGCTATGCCGCGCGGGGATGATAGAGAAGGCGGGGGTTTTTATCCTGCGGGCCTGGATTGGCGGAAGCGCGCGTTGCAACCAAGCCATCCCGCAAAGCCCAGGTAGCGTGACCGGAGCGCAGTTTTAGCAATTCACGTCATCAATAATCTGACGCAAGGCAGCATAATCCAGATCTTTCTTATCCAGGAGCGCTACTGCGCCCGCCTCCATGCCCAAGCGGTGGAATTCGCGATCAGGATAGGCGCTGACCAAAACCACGCGCGATGCCGGGGCAAGCACCCGAACGCGCCTGGCGCAGGAGATCCCGTCCTCCTCGCCCAACACGACGTCAATGAGCAGCAGGTGTGGAGAAATCCGTTCGGTGATGTGCAGCGCCTCTGCGACGTTCTCAGCCTCATAGATGAGGGCTTGAGGATAAGCCTTCGCGATCATATGGCGTAGTTGCTCCCGATAGCGGCTATTATCATCCACCAGCAGCACCAAAAGCCGCTGCCGCCCCGGAGTTGGGGGCGTAGATGGTTGCGCCGACGCATTTTGCCCCGATACTCCCAGGATTTCGGGGTGCTGGTTGATCGTATTGACCGCTTCCAGGCGACTCTGGACGCCGAGCTGGCGGTAGAGGCGCGTCAGGTGGTTTTCGACCGTCTTGACGCTCAGGCACAGGCGCAAGGCAATACTCTGATTATCCAGCCCTTGCTGCAAGAGGCGCAACAGTTCCCGCTGTCGCAGGGTGAGCGCATACGAACCCTCGATCCGAGGTTCCAGGCTAAGGAGCCTATCCAACAAGGGGCTGGAAATCCACCGCTCGCCGGCGAGAACGCGCTGCACCGCAAAGCGGAGGTCGCTCAAAGACTGGTCTTTGAGATGGTAGCCATCCACACCCGCACTCAACAGCCCGCGCACGTAGGTATCGTCATCATAGGCGCTCACAACCAGAATCCGCAAATCCCCATACAAGGCGCGAATTCTGCGCACGGCGCTTACCGGCTCAAAATCGGGCATAGCGACATCAATGAGCACCAAATCGGGTTGTAATTGTTCCAGAGCTGCGTGCAACGAGGGACCATCGCCCACCTCGCCAACAATCTCCAGCCCAGGTAGTTCTTGCAGGGCGTTCCGGATACCGGCGCGCACGAGCGCATGATCATCTGCTAGCAGCACACGTGTTTTTTCCATAGTCCCTCAATTCTCCAAGAG
>JAKJAC010000275.1 GCA_022707705.1 Chloroflexota bacterium | reverse complement strand
CTACGATGTGCCTGCTAATGAGTTCATGAACATCCACGGGGCAAAAGCGGCAAAGAGTGGTCGCAATGAAGCTGCAACAATTCCGGATTTGTTGGAAGATTATGATCCAGATGCAGTACGTTATTATCTGAGCGCTGTGATGCCCGAAACCAGCGATACAGATTTCTCTCTAGATGATTTTGTGCAGCGCAATAACAGCGAGTTGGTTGGGGTGTGGGGCAACCTTGTCAATCGAGTGCTGGCCTTCACGGTAAAGCATTTTGCGGCGGTGCCGGAGCCTGGCGCTTTTGATGCTGTGGATGAGGCGCTATTGACGCAGGCGCGGGCGGCCTTTGATACAGTGGGGCAACGCCTGGCTGCTGCACAGTTCCGTGCAGCTCTGGGGGAGGCGCTGAATCTGGCGCGAGAGGCAAATCGTTATCTCGAGGTCAAGTCGCCCTGGACGCAGATCAAAACCGACCGGCAGGCGGCTGGGACCAGCCTCTATGTAGTGTTACAGGCGATCAATGCGTTGAAGATCCTTCTCTCGCCATTCCTGCCCTTCTCGGCGCAGCAATTGCATGCCATGCTGGGGTATCAGACGCAGCTCTTTGGGGTTCAATATATCGAGGAAATTCCGGATGCTGCGCGTCCGCACACAGTTCTGCGCTACGATAAGGCAGATGCTGCGGGGTGTTGGGCATTCGCTGAGCTGGAGCCAGGACGTCCGCTTGAGAAGCCCGCACCGTTGTTCAGAAAACTGGAAGAGATCGGCGCTGAGAGTTAGTTGCGCCGGGCAATCCTGGCACGGCAAGGTGTTAAGGGCTTGTGCCCGCTGAGATCGATCTTCTGGGGAGATAATGGCTTATGGATTGGCGCACTTTGAGTCGTTGGGAACGCGTGGCAGTGGTAGTCATTTTGCTTGCGGCGGTGTTCACCCGTTTCTACATTCTGGGTGACCGGGTGATGAGCCATGACGAAGCTCTGCACACGAAATTCTCCTGGTATCTCTATTCGGGATCGGGCTACCGGCATAATCCGATGATGCATGGTCCCTTATTGTTTCACATGACGGCGTTGAACTATTTCCTCTTTGGCGTCAATGATTATGTTGCGCGCATCTTCCCTGCCGTGCTGGGAGTAGCATTGGTGCTCAGCCCCTTTCTATTCCGGCGTTGGCTTGGACGCGGGGGTGCTTTGATCGCTTCGGTGCTGCTGCTGATTTCACCCTCAATCAGCTATTACAACCGCTACATCCGTCACGATACGCCTAACATGTTGGTGGCAGTCCTTCTGTTGTGGGCCATTCTCAAATACCTCGAAGACGGGCGCAACCGTTGGCTCTATGCCTTGGGCGCCTTCTTTGCCTTGTTGTACACCACTAAGGAAACGTGCTATATCTACACTCTGATTTTCTTTGTGTTGCTCGCTGTGCCCTTCATCCTCAATGTCCTACGGGTGCAGTGGCAGCAACCGCGCCTGCTGACGGTCTTCCTCTCGCTGGTGGCGGTGATTCTGCTTTGTGCTGCGGTGTATGGATTGGCGTTGATGCAGGGTGAGGTGGTCGAGCACGCGCTGGATGCAAATACCCGGGTTGCAGAAACGGTGATTCCAGCATGGGGACATATTGCCATGTATGCGGCGTTGTTCCTGGGAGTGGCAGCTGTGGTCACGGCTTTCTTTGGCATTGGCGAGGCGACCTTGCGGGGCATGCGGCTGTTTGATGTGTTGATGCTGATGGGGACGTTGACGTTGCCGCTCGGTTCAGCTTTCTTGATTCGGCTTGCACGGGTGGATATGCTCACCCTCTACAATACCCTCACCAGCGGCAGCCTGGCTACTATGGAGGGCCCGTCATTAGCAGTCACGGTGATTATCGTTATTGCGACCATCGCGCTTGCTGTGTTTCTTGGTCTGTGGTGGGGCGGGCGACGGTGGTTGATTGCAGCTGCCGGTGCGGCTGCGATCTTCACGGTGTTCTATACCACCGTGTTTACCAATCCGGTAGGACTGTTGAGTGGCTTGGTTGGCTCTCTCGCTTATTGGATGGCGCAGCACGGCGTGCAGCGCGGTACCCAACCGGGTTACTATTACATGCTGCTGATGCCGCTCTACGAGTACCTGCCTCTGGTGTTTTCGGTCTTGGGCGCCGGCGGTGTGCTGGTGTTGGGGTGGCGTCGTCTTCGCCCTACACAGCGACCATCCTCCGTGGTGCCTGAGGAAGAAGACTCAGTTGCTGCGACCACCCCCGCGACGAATCCCTGGAGTGACAGCGGCGTGCCTTTTGTGGTGGGCTTGTTGCCTCCCTTCTTTTTGGGCTGGACGCTGATGGCGTGGTTTGCCTATAGTTACGCTGGCGAGAAGATGCCCTGGTTGACTGTTCATATCGCTTTGCCGACTATTTTCCTTGCCGCTTGGTTCCTGGGGCGGTTGGTGGACGGCGTGAATTGGCGCGCTTGGTGGGAACGGCAGGGCTGGGTGCTGGCGGTATCGTTGCCCTTGGTGGTGGTAGGTGGCGCGGTGTTTGGCGGTGCGGTTAGCCGTGCGCGTATGGCTTTGGGCGCTGGCATGGCATCTGCCGGACCACTGTTGGCGCAGTTGGAACCGTTGGGGCAGGCGCTCGGTGGGTTGTTGGGCGCGTTGGCGGCATTAGCGGCTGTGATCTGGGCGTGGCGGCGCCTTGGCGGGGGGCAGGCATGGCGCGTGGCAATACTCACCTTTGCGGCATTGCTGGCTTTGGTGACTGTGCGTACGATGAGCATGTTCAATTACGTCAACTACGATCTCGCAAAGGAATTTCTGGTCTACGCGCACGGTGCACCTGATGTCAAGATTGCGTTGGAGCAGATTGAAGATGTTTCCTGGCGCACCACAGGTGCGCCGCATGATGTCAGTGTGGCTTACGGTGAGAAGGAATACACGGTTTTTTCCTGGTACATGCAGCAATTCCCCAATGCCTATTACTATGGACAGACGCCCGATCCGGCGCGTTTGCGGGAATCACCTGTGGTGATTGCCGGGTCGCCGCAGTGGGGAGCAGTAGATGCAATCCTCAGCGCCGATTATGAGTATTTCTCGTACAAATTTCTCTGGTGGCCCATCGAAGACTATCGCGATTTAACCTGGAAGCGCATCAAGGGCGCGTTGACGAACCCGGAGATGCGCCGAGCGCTGTGGGATATTTTCTGGGATCGAGATTATGACCGGTATGCGCAAGTCAAGCAGCGGCGTATCACCCTGAAAGAATGGCCCTATCGTGACGAGTTCCGCCTTTATGTTCGGCGTGACCTGACACAGCAGATTTGGGGATACCGACTGGGGGGCACTGGCGAAGCTCCTCTACTGCCTAATGCAACCCCGTTGGCTGATCCCTACGCTGGCTTGCAGCGGTCTTTGACGCCTTCCGTGACCATCTCTTTGCCGGGTGCTACCCCTCGTGGTATTGCTGCAGCTGCAGATGGTTCGCTCTATATTGCTGATAGTTTGGGGCATCGCATCTGGCATGTGAGCCGACAGGGTGCCGTGCTCAATTCCTGGGGCGGTGAAGGCGCAGGGCAGGGACAGTTCCGTGAGCCCTGGGATGTAGCGTTGGATCCGGAAGGCAATGTCTACGTGGCAGATACCTGGAACCATCGCATTCAGAAATTCACTGCTCAGGGTGAATACTTGCTCGGTTGGGGCACCTTGGGGCAGTTCACGCTTGGCGACCCCAATGGTGAAGGGATGTTCTATGGACCGCGCGCCCTTGATATTGGACCAGATGGTTATCTCTATGTGACGGATACCGGTAACAAGCGTGTGCAGGTTTTCGATACTGAGGGACGATTCCTGTGGGAGCTGGGGGGCGCAGGACGCAATCCGGGGCAGTTCAATGAGCCGGTGGGTCTGGCATTCAACAGCTCGGGGGATATTGTCGTGGCGGATTCCTGGAATCTTAGAGTTCAGGTGTTGTTGCGGATGGGGACCCCCACTTATCAGTGGAGTGTTCCTACCTGGAGCATCGAAAACCCCGAAGATAAGCCCTATCTTGTGGTGGATACCGCCGGCAGAACCTATGTCACCGATAGCGGCCACGGACGTATTCTCGTTTTTGATGCTCAAGGGGTGGCTTTGGGGGCGTTGGTCATGAATCAGGGCATGCAATTCCCTACCGGATTGGCACTGACGCCGGATGGGCAGCTCTTTGTCACCGATTCTCATGCCGGAACCGTTGTGGGCTTTCTCGCCGCTGATTTGGGTTTCTAGACCTTGAGGGAGGCGATGCACATTGGATTTTTTTGAGGTTTTCCCACAATTGCGGGATTATCCGGACAGCGCTTTGCAAGGACGGACGCTCCGTTTGATTGCGGCGGCGGCGCTGCCTTATGATGGAAACGCTTTGAACTTCGCGACGAGCGTTACTGGGTCAGGGGACCGCAAGGCACGCTCCGGATTGGCTTGGGCGGTGCACAGGTTCATTCGGATGCTCGCGACCCTTTGCGATCCCTGTTGCGGCATCTGCGCGACAATTGGAATGCGGATGTGCGTTCAGCATCAGCGGACGGCATCTTGCTGCTGGAAGGGGACCGCTGTAGCCTGCTCTCCGGTCCACAACACCCCTTCGCCTCTGCTCCCCACTGGATTATTCTGACCCCACCGCAACTTGGTGGTTCAGAAATGCCAGATGCACTGGCACAGGTGGTCTACCTGCTGCCTCTGCGGCAATCGCCTTATCCCGTGAACGTCGCAGGGATTGTGCGTGTGACGCGTGAGGCGCTTCCGGTGTTTCTGGAAGCGGAGTCCTGGTCACTTGAGCTGTTACAGGCGGCGTCCTGGGCGGAGATTCACCCCCGAAATCCATTTCCGGCGAATGCGGAATTGCAACCGGTGCTTTCCTTGCGCGCTATGCAACGCGTGTGGCGTGCAGGTCTACTAGAAATTGCTTCTTCAGGAGCATTGCATGTTAGCTAACTGGATTACGCTTTCACGCATTCCTCTGCTTGGGGTGATTATTGCGTTGTTGTATAGTGACTCGGCAGCGGCGCAGTTGATTACCGCGCCACTGATCCTGCTGCTGATTTTGATGGATACTTTTGACGGCGTCCTGGCGCGGGCGCGAGGTGAGACGAGCCTTCTGGGCAGCGTGCTCGATATTGCTGCCGACCGGGCGGTTGAGTATGCGCTGTGGGTCGTCTTTGCTCATCTGCGCTTGATTCCGATTCTGGTTCCCCTGATTGTGTTGATTCGGGGGACGTTTGTGGATTCGGTGCGCTCCGTGGCGCCAGCTCGAGGCATCAAGCCTTTCGATTTGATGCGCACCAGGTTGGGACGCTTTCTGGTGGGTTCGCCGTGGTTGCGCACGCCCTTTGGCGTGGTGAAGGCGACTGCCTTCATTTTGTTGGCGTTAGCGTACGGACTCAACACCCTGGGGCATTCTGCAGCAGCAGGTGTACACCTTGCTGCGCAAATTGCATCTTGGGGTGCGGTCGCATTCTGTCTGGCGCGTGGGCTTCCAGTCTTGATTGAGGCGCCACGTGTACTGGGCGACGCTGTAGAAAAGTCATAATTCGCAATACCGCAGAAGTCACCCTGTTGAAGTCTTACCCAGCGAGAGCCAAAGTTGCCGCAGACGGCTAAACTGAAA
>JAKJAC010000274.1 GCA_022707705.1 Chloroflexota bacterium | reverse complement strand
ATACCCCTCGGCGTGTCTATGGCAACCCAACCGCCTGGATTGCGACAGAGGTAGCGCATTATTGCCAGGCGAATCCGCCAGTGGGAGCGACCTATTTCTTCGGCGTGCCATTCATGTATTGGGATTTCGGAACATTGGCGTTTTTGCTGCGCGATCAGGCTGGCTTGGATATCCAACCGGGCGAGATTCCAGAGGTCACAGCGCCGGCGCGCTTCATTTTTGTTCCAGAGCGTGCCGGTGAATTTGTCGAATTGCAGCAACGGTACCCGGGCGGGCGATTGCAGGAACTTCGGGCTGCAGACCAGCATCTATTGGCGTTGATTTATGATTGGTGAGATGATTTGACATTAACCTTTTCGCCGCTATAATGGGCCCTGGAGTTTGATGCACACTCTTGGGAACTCTGGATGTCGTTCTGAAGGTGCCGCATCAGTCCGAGCTTGAGCGATAGTCCTGTGCAATGATCCATCACTAGCGAGGGCAGCGAAGGGGGGGAGAAACGTGACTTTTGTAGTGGCCGATGACAACGAGTCCTTTGACTCTTTGCTTCGACGATTCAAGAAGCGGGTGCAGGGTGACCGTATTCTTTCTGAGATTCGCAAGCGGCGTTATTTTGAACAGCCGAGTGTGGTGCGGAAACGGAAACGGGCTGCTAAGCTGCGCAAGTCTCGTCGTACGACGCTGAAAGACTTGCGCCGCACCTACTAATCTCTGGTGAGATCATGGGATTACGAACAGACCTCCAAAAGGACCTTCAGGACGCTATGCGCGCGCGCGATGAGCATCGCAAGTCGGCGTTGCGCATGGTATTGCTGGCAGTGCAACTCGCAGAGGCCGAGCAAGGCGCATTATCTGACGAGGACATCCAATCACTGATCCAGAAAGAGATCAAACGCCGCACTGAAGCGTTGGAATTGATGCGACAGTCAGGACGAACTGATTTCGAAGCCGCTGAGTTGGTGCAATTGGAGATTTTGCAGGCGTACCTCCCGAAACCTCTATCCCCGGAAGCTGTTGTTGAACTTGCCCGTACAGCTATCACAGAGGTGGGCGCAACTTCGCTTGCTGATACTGGCAAGGTGATGCAGGTGCTCATGCCTCGTGTACGAGGTCAGGCGGATGGGCGGCTGGTCAATCAGATCGTGCGTGATCTGTTGTCGGCGTGAACCCCTCCACTTAGTGTGAATGACGAAGAGGGGGCCCCCTTGGGGGTTCCCTCTTCTGTGCTTCAAAATGGAATGTGATTTCTATGAAACCCAGGCGTTCTGAACCTCATTCGCGCCGTTGGATTTTGCGACAGGTTCTGTATGGCTTGGGTCTTTCTGTGCTTGCTACCGTGACCCTCGTTTTCACTTTCACCGGGCAATATGATGTTGCCGTAGGCTCCGTTGCGACGCAGGATATTTTCTCCCCTCGAGATATCACTTTTGTCAGCGCTGTGCAGAGTTTGCGCGTGCAGGATGAGGCTCGCAGGCAGATTGCGCCGGTATATACCGGCGTGGATTTTGAAATTGCCCGCCAGCAGCTGGCGCGTATCCGCCAGGTATTGGATTATCTCTCAGCCCTGCGCGCCGATACCTATGCCACCGAGGCTCAGAAGCGCAGCTGGGCGCTGGCAGTACCCGAGTTGGGAGATTTATCTCCTAACGACATCGGAATCTTGCTGGCGTTGCCAGACACCAGTTGGACGCGTGTGCAGCTCGAAGCGCGCAGTTTATTGGACCAGATTATGCGTCGTGAGGAGATTCGCTCCTCCAATGTTGTCGAGATTCGAGAGCGCTTGCCGGTACTGGTCCCGCTTGATATTCCCCAAGATGAAGCCAACTTGATTGTAGCTCTGGTGAAACGTTTTGTTGTCCCCAACAGTTTCCTGGATCAATCTGCTACTGACCTGGCGCGGGAAAATGCGGCACAGGCGGTGGGACCGATGATGCGCGTACTGCGCACTGGTGAGATCATTGTGCGCAGTGGGAGCGTCATCTCCGAGTCGGAGATGGAAGCATTGGAAGAATTGGGGTTGACGTTGCAGCGCCATGATTGGCAGGATATTGCCCTAAAAGGTTTGCTGGCTATAACCGCGACGTTATTACTGGGATTGTATCTGATGCGCTTACAGCCTGAGGTATTGCGCAATGCGCGTCAAGAGGGTGTGTTATTCCTGGTGGTGTTGGTATTCATGGTGTTGGCGCGTTTGTTGGTGGCGCCGGGACAGCTATTGCTCTACCTGTTCCCCATCGCGGCATTAGGTATGCTCTTGACTACCACCACCGGATATGTTGCAGCGGTTGGCGGGGTCATTTATGTGGCGTTCATTAGCGGCTTGATTACGGGTTCTGCGCTGCACGTAACACTGATTCTGTTAGCGAATGGGCTTACGGCTGCGTTGGTCCTGCCACGCTATGAGCAGACGGCTTCAATATTTCGTTGTGGCTTGCTTGGCGGAATTGCTGGAGCGATCATGCGGCTCATTTTTGTTTCTTCCGAAGAGCTACTGCTTGACCCCTTCCCGTTCCTCGTTGAGGCTGGCGTCAGTGTAGCTGGTGGTGTGGTTGGCGGTGGGCTGACTTTGGGTGGCTTATTCTTGCTGGCGCCCTTTTTCGATTTGATCACCACGTTTCGCCTGGTAGAGCTTAGCCATCCCAATCACCCGTTGTTGCAGCGGCTGTTGCGCGAGGCTCCGGGCACATTTCATCACACGATGATGATAGCCAGCATGGCGGAACAGGCTGCGGAGCGTGTCGGGGCGAATGCCTTGTTGACTCGCGCAGGAACTTATTATCATGATGTGGGTAAGCTGGCGCGCCCTTATTTCTTTATCGAAAATCAGTCTGGATTGAGCAATCCCCATGATCGCCTGGACCCACAGACGAGCGCTGATATTGTAATCGGACATGTGACAGATGGGTTGAAGTTGGCGCGACAGTATGGTTTACCCGAGCGCATTCGCGCCTTCATCTCGGAACATCACGGCACCATGCGGGCAAGTTTTTTCTACCGGAAAGCGCTTAATGCTGCGGGTGGGGAAGCGGGACTGGTGGATGAGGCGTTGTTCCGCTATCCGGGACCACGCCCACAGAGCGTGGAGACAGCGTTGACGATGTTGGCGGACAGTTCTGAAGCGGCAACTCGCGCTGCGCGACCGACATCTGCCGATGAGATTGCTCGCGTCGTGAATAATGTGTTCGAGGAGCGTACGCATGACGGGCAGCTCAGCGAGTGTCCGATTACCCTGGAGGACTTGGAGTTGGTGAAAGCAACTTACGTCGAGTTGCTACGTGGCGCTTACCACCCACGAATTCAGTATCCTGAAACCAAAGATAAAACGACAGAAGAGGTCAAGGCGTGAGTATTTCCCATTCAATACAGATTCAAGAAGAAGTCCCGCTGCCGGGCGTGGAGCTGGTATTATTGCGTGTGGCAGCCCTGGCTACGTTGAAGCATCAAGAGGTAGCTATCCCCTGCGAATTGACGATTGTCATCAGCGATGATGCCTCATTGCGGGCGTTGAATGCGCGCTTCCGTGGCATAGACCAGCCCACAGATGTGTTATCGTTTTCGGATGACACACGCGGTCCGTTTTCTGCAGCGTCTGGTGCAGCTAATTCTCCCCGTTATTTGGGAGACGTTGTCATCTCGCTGCCCACAGCTCAGCAACAATCTCAAGAAGCCCAATGCACGCTGACACAGGAAGTGCAATTGCTCATCGTGCATGGCGTCTTGCATTTATTGGGTTATGACCATGGCGAGCCTGCGGAGAAGGCGCGTATGTGGAAAGCTCAAGCAGAAATCTTGACTCTACTGGGGATTGAGGCTCCTTTGCCGGCATGAAACCCAAGTCGCGTTTTAGTCTGGTAGCCAGTTTCCGCTTTGCGGGCGCCGGCTTGTGGGATGTGGTACGCACGCAACGCAATTTCAGAATCCACCTTGGCGTGACGGTTACCGTGATTGCGATGGGCTTGTGGTTAGGGGTCTCGCGTCAGGAATGGGCAAGTCTCTTCCTGAGTATCGGGCGGGTATTGGTAGCGGAGATTTTCAACACGGGCGCTGAAGTATTGGTGGATCTGGCAAGCCCTACCTACCATCCTTTGGCAAAACGGGTGAAGGACTTGGCGGCAGGGGCAGTGCTGCTTTCGGCGATGGTCGCGGTGGTGGTTGGCTTACTGCTGCTCGGTCCGCCGCTGCTGCAGCGCTTGGGTTTGGCTGGGTGAGGTTGAATTTTCGCTTCGACACTATTGGAGCTCATATCATAGTTGTGAGTTGGGGACGATTTTTCTGTTTTCAAATCTCGCAGTATACTGAGAATAGAGTCTGGTGTGCGTGGTGAGGAGGTCACATGTGGTCGAATCCGCGTGATATTGCTTTGATATTCCTGAGCTTGCAGGCTTTGGTAATGGCATTGATCCCTTTGTTGTTGATTGGCGGACTTGCCTACGGCATTCACCGGCTGCGACCTCTGGTGCGCCACTATCTTCGTGTTGCATTCTCGTATGCCGAGTTAGCGCGCGCCCGGGTCGAATCTGTTGCGCGACAGGCTGCGTCACCGTTTATTCGCGTTCATAGCACTGTGCGCATGACGGAGACGATTCTGAAACAGCTCACGGTGAAGAAATAAGCCGAGAAAAAAGGAGGTCATGATGAACGCCAAATTACGCACTTTGTTGATTGGCGGCGCGATTGGATCTGTGGTCGGGGCTATCGCCGGGTGGATTTACTATAACACTGCTACGGTTGAGGTTGATGCTGAAGGGAAAGAACATCTCCCGGCAATATCGCCTGGCTCTGCGGTCAAACTGGGTTTGGGGCTTTTGGGCGTGCTCAAGATGCTATCGGGGTAGTTCCCCGTCAATAACATCCCCGCGCGCTAACGCGCCAAGTCAGCGGTACTGATTAGCCAGCCGCCGCAACCAGGGATTCAATCGTCGCTCGTCGGCGAGGGTGCTTTCAGGTCCATGCCCGGGCAGGATGCGAGTTTCGGGGGGGAACGTGAGCAGTCGCAATAGACTTGTTGTGAGCTGTCTGGCGTTGCCACCAGGAAGATCGGTCCTTCCAACGCTGCCCGCAAATAGGGTATCTCCGGTAAATAACGCGCGTTCTTCGGGACAGTAGATGCAGACGCTGCCAGGCGTATGTCCCGGCGTGTGGTAGACTTGCAGGTGCAGCTGCCCGATTTCGAGGATTAGTCCATCGTTCAGTTCCAAATCTGGATCTGGTGAGGCGATGGGGGGTATCCCAAATAGTGCTCCACCGCCACCTGTGGCTAAGAGCATGCCATCTGCGGGATGCAATCCCAGGCGGATAGGGTAGAGGGTTTTGAGCTGCGCATTGGCGGCAGCATGGTCGAAATGGCCATGGGTGTTAAGCAGGTAGTGCAGGGTCACCCGGTTCAGGGTGATTTGGTCTAGCAGCGGCTGAATCTCACCGCCTGGATCTATCACGGCGCCGTCGGCTGTGGTGCTTTCATCGAAAATGAGATAACTGTTGGAATTCACCATTCCGATGGGTAGACCAATAATCATGAGTGTCTCCGGTGATTTTTGAATACGGATGTCTTATGAATGCATTGTAGTATAAACTCGAGTTTAGACAAAATTCGGGGCGGTTTT
>JAKJAC010000273.1:5268-5621 GCA_022707705.1 Chloroflexota bacterium | reverse complement strand
TGTTTACTGCGCGATGTACCTCCTGCTTTGGCGCCTTGCTATGAAGACTATTCCACAACTCATGATAAGAAGTCCTGTTATTGCTTATCTATCTACGGGCGTGGAGAGCCATTCAAATCCTGATAAAGCAGTCAATAGTTCCCGGAGCCGATTTCCGCAATGGGAAATGGTTTGAGCCTCACTAAAATAGTATAGCACAGATTTGTTTCTATGACCAATCGTTTCTGACTTTTCCTCGATTTTCGTGGTTGACTTGTGCATCACGCATAGCAACTGGCATCGGCTTCTTTTGTAACCAGGTGTGGTGCCAGCGCCTGCTCGCTTGTCAGCCGGATTTAAGGCACAACCACTAT
>JAKJAC010000273.1:2429-5258 GCA_022707705.1 Chloroflexota bacterium | reverse complement strand
CGCGTTCAAGTAGTTGTTCGGCGAGGGCGAGCACATCTGCCTGTACTTTTTCTAGAGGGGCTGGGTGATTTTGGCAGAGGCGCATGGCAATACTCTGGAGAGACATTTTCCCATCTAGCAGCCGAAAAACGGTTGCACCGGTTTGGTTGAGAACAAGATATTTCCCCTTTGTTGGTGAGACAATTACCAGCTCATTGCCACTCTCACGTGTCACGACATCAGCGGTTGCTTGAACTACGCTATCCAAAGTGAGCATCAATGACCTCCCAAAAGGTATTGGCTTTACGGAAGTGCAATCGGTAAGCGGGTATCTCTTCCAGTATGCCTTGCCAGCGCTGCAATAGCCGGGCGGTCCGGTCAATATCGGCGTTGACGACCGGAGAATTGGCGACCAGTTCTGCCAGCGCTTGGGCGGCGGAGACAGTCTCCAGGGCATCGTTGGACGCCTGGATCAAGCGCAGCAACGCGCGCAGTGGGGCAGCCCGCACCTGTGGAATTCGGCGCCGCCCAAAGGGTGTTGCCAGCGCTTCCCAACCTCGCGCGGTAGGGCGCAAGAGCAGCAGGTCATCGTTGAGAACCGGCTTGCCTGTTGAAAGTGCCGCTGCTGTAGATTTGCCACTTCCAGAAAGACCGTAAAGAATGAAGGCGACCTCGTGGTGAACGATTCCGGCGCCATGGACCAACATTGCCCCTTTTTCAAATGCTGCTAATGCGACAACGGTGCGAACAAAATAGACGAGGTCGGCCTCGGTGGCGTCCGGGTGCGCCCTCAACACGGCTGTTTCAGTAGCAATCTTGCCTGTGAACCCTGGCATTTCTAGATGACAGATGCCATCACTGAATCTCGGTCGCGCCTCGAAATATGCGCCACCTGGTGTGGGTAGCGTCGCATCAGGCAGCAGTTGCACTGATATCCCCGCTGTGGAACTCTGCCACTCCGCCCAGGCTGCATTGAGAGGGGCGAGCCAGCTTTCCGGACCCTGTAAGGTCAGGGCGATGCCGCCAATATCCAGGGTATTCATACCTCAGTCCGCGGTTTGATTTCTTCGTCTTTCGGCGGGGTAGCGGGTGTGGACCTTCGATAGCCGATCAAAAACCCTGCCAGAGCCAGAACGGCGCCGGCGCCCCAAGCCCACCCCCATCCCAATCCTGCATTTGCAGCAACCGTTTGTGGGTAACGGTCGCCAGCACCGCTCAGGCTGATTTCTTCCAGTTGATAATAGTACCGCTTTCCCCAAGTGACATTCGTATCCTCATAGCGATAGTCTGCGCCAACAAGGGGATCGCCTTCTGCCAGAATAAGATTGGGGCTGATTAACACAAAAGGACCTTCGGAGTTCTCACTGCGATAAAGGCGGAAACCTGCAGCATCCACCTCACTGGCGGTCTTCCAGGTGATTTCAACGCGCGCCGGTGTTCCCAGACGCACCAGAGCCACTCCTATAATGAAAGGAATCAGAGCCCAAAGGACTCGTTTGACGAAGTTGTTCATGTTGTGCCTCTGTGAGCTGCGTGTATGAGTCTTGCTTGTGGTGTTTATTATACCCCGTCTGCTGTTTCCGACAATGCTGGAGGATTGAATGGGTGCTTTTTGGGATGGGGGCGAAAACCTCAGGCGTCCCTACAGGGCGCGGAGAAAGAAAAAAGCATTTGCATGATAATGGGCTTGCTTTTTTCCTGAAGTTGAAACTCCCCCGGATTGAATTACCTCCCGTTTGCCCCTTTTGATGACATGACTATACTTAGGGCTGAGGTGAGCACGATGGATTTATTCGAGCACGCGCGCAAGGAAGAAACGCGCCGGGAAGCCCCACTGGCAGCCCGGATGCGTCCGCGAACTCTTGATGAATTCTTGGGACAGGAGACGATTGTAGGTTCTGGTCGTCTTCTGCGACGGGCTATCGAGAGCGACCGGCTCTTCTCATCGCTCATTTTCTGGGGTCCGCCTGGCACGGGGAAAACGACTTTGGCGATGATCATCGCTAATCTGACCCAGGCGTATTTTGCGACATTGAGCGCGGTGCTCGATGGTGTAGCTGATTTGCGCCGGGTAGTAGATGAAGCGCGAGAGCGACGGGCGATGTATGGTAAGCGGACCATTCTTCTGGTGGACGAGATTCACCGCTGGAACAAAGCACAACAGGACGGCTTGTTGCCGGTCGTGGAGGATGGCACTATCACATTGATCGGCGCGACGACGGAGAACCCTTATTTCTCCATTATCGGTCCTCTCATCAGCCGCTCACGAGTTTTCCGCTTTCAGGCTCTGCCGCATGCGCAGGTTGAGGATTTGCTGCGCCGGGCTTTGGCTGACCAGGAGCGGGGTTATGGCAACCGCCACGTTGAGATTAGTTCTGAAGCCTTGAATCACCTGGCGGAAATATCGGGTGGGGATGCACGCACTGCCCTTAATGCGCTGGAATTGGCGGTCGAATCCACGACCCCTGATGCAGAGGGCGTCTGTCATATCACCCTGGAGGTGGCAGAGGAATCCATTCAGAGACGGGCGTTGCACTATGATAAATCTGGCGATGAGCATTACGATACGGTGAGCGCATTCATCAAATCGGTTCGCGGCTCTGACCCCGATGCGGCGCTTTATTATCTGGCAAAGATGATTGCTGCGGGTGAGGACCCGCGTTTTATTCTGCGTCGTTTGTTGGTGTTGGCAGCGGAGGATATTGGGCTTGCATCACCGATGGCGATTGTAGTTGTGGCAGCGTGCGCCCAGGCATTTGAGTGGGTGGGCATGCCGGAGGGGCAGTATCACCTGGCGGAAGCGACGCTCTATCTGGCAACGACGCACAAATCCAACAGCGTAGGCGCTTA
>JAKJAC010000273.1:0-2419 GCA_022707705.1 Chloroflexota bacterium | reverse complement strand
GCGTTGGAGGAGATTGAAGAACACGGTTATGTCCCACCACCTGTTTATCTGCGGGATACACACACGTTGTTGGATAGTGAGAGATATCTGGCAAAGGCGTACAAATACCCGCACGATTATCCCACGGGTTGGGTCAAACAGCGCTATTTGCCAGAGGGCGTGCAAGGCGGCTGGTTCCGCCCCAAGGGGCATGGGCATGAGCAGCGCATTTTGGAAACGCTCAAGCAATTGAAGCAGGAGAAATGATCCTGGGAGCGGGAAACCAGAGCGTATCGAGGGGGTAAAATGGAACTGACATGGTATGGGCACGCTACCTGGAAGGTGCAGATTGGGGGCATCGGGATCATCATTGACCCGTTCTTCAACCATAATCCTGTGTCACCGGTCAAGGCGGAAGAAATGGATGCGCAGTACATTGTGCTGACCCATGGACACGGCGACCACATGGGTGACACTGGTATTATCGCTCGGCGCACCGGTGCTACGGTTATTGCGAACGCCGAAATCTGCAATTGGTTGCAACAGCGGGGTTTTGAGAGAGTTCATGCACAACATATCGGCGGGGGATTTCACTATCCTTTTGGCTATCTCAAGCTGACCATTGCGGTTCACGGTTCCTCACTTCCGGATGGTTCATACGGGGGTATGCCGGCTGGAATTTTGATCAGCGCTGAGGGGAAGAAGCTCTACCATGCTGGCGACACGGGGCTTTTTGCGAGCATGGCTCTTATTGGCGAAGAGGGCTTAGATGTGGCATTATTGCCTATCGGTGATAACTATACGATGGGACCGGATGATGCGTTACGTGCGGTCAAACTACTGCAACCCAAAGTGGTGATTCCCATGCACTATGAGACTTGGGAATTGATTGCGCAGGATCCTCATGCCTGGGCGGATCGGGTACGGCAGGAAACGAAGACGCAACCGGTTGTCATGCAAATTGGAGCGACCTACACGGTACCTGGATGATTACAGACCCGATTACTGCCCGCGTTGAACGCCTGCTTGTCGAATCGACGGAAGTCTTTGTGCCGTTTGAGCAGATTTACGATGCCTTACAACGTGAAGGGTTATTGGCGCACTTTGATGCTGCGGCATTGCTGGATTTCTTGCGGGGCAACTGGCATTTCCAGGTTCTTGGCGGCTTTTCACATCTTGCTTTTCTCGATGCTGAGACTGCTATTGGATTGGAGCTGCTCAGTGCCATGACTGGTCCGTGGGTTGTGCTGTGTTCGCGTCTCGTTTCACCTCTGGCAACCATGGGTGAGTTGCTACGCCACTTGCAGCAGATGAATCACGCCATCGAGAGCGCCTGGCGTCAACTGGGGACCGCATCAGAGGCGCAGGATGATTTGCTAGGTTTGTTGATGCTGAGTGATACGTTGGAACGCAAAGTTCGCATTGCGTTAGCGGAGGCGCTGCAGCAGGGGTTGGAGGAGACTGCGTAATTCTGTTGGCTACGTCCGGCGCTGCTCTGAGGTCGAAGGGCTTTCGATTTCATGACTGCCCTACCTTTTTGTGAAATCTGGTCTTGATCCTTGTTATCGGGGCATCACATCACATGATTAAGAACGAGGTTGAGTGCGTATGAGATTTGGACGACGGCAGCTTCTCGGTGTTTTCTTGATCAGTATGGGAGCTTTGGCTCTGGAAATTGTACTGACTCGCATTTTTTCGGTGACCTTGTGGTATCACTTTGCCTTTCTGGCAGTTTCGTTGGCATTGATGGGGAGCGCTACGGCGGGCGTGGCGCTATACTTCTTCCCACAGTTGGCTACCCCTGAGCGTGCTTCTCGCACCCTCGGGTGGGCGGCGTTGGCGCTGGCGCTGTTAATTCCTCTAACCTTTGCGCTCTATCTAAAGATTCCTTTTGATGTGCTGTTGGATACGAGCCAGGGATTTACCGCACAAAAACTCCTGTGGTTGGTCTTCATTTACGTAGACCTCTCGATACCCTTCTTCCTTTCCGGTTTTGTAATCTCTTTGGCATTGAGCACCTGGGCAAAACAAGCCGGGCAGCTTTATTGGGCCGACCTCATTGGGGCTGCGGCAGGTTGTTTGTTCAGCATCGTGGCGTTGGAAACCTTCGGCGGAACCGGCGCCGTGTTAGCGGTTGCGGGGATTATCGCGTTGGCTGCAGTTGTATTCACATGGGGCTTAGCTCTGCCGCCTCTCAAGCGTTACCTCAGCGCTGCGTTGCCCTGGGTGGCTTTGGTGGCGATTGTGGTATTGTTGGCAGGGGTGATGCAGAAGGGCTGGTTGCCCATCACCAGCAACAAAAGCGGTGGTGAAGAAGCGCCGCGGGTCTATGAGAAATGGAATGCCCACTCGCGGGTGAGCGTCTATGAACCTGTCGAGTATCCCTTCTTCTGGTCTGTAGATAGCGCCTTGTGGGATAAGACCATCGCCCAAGGCGGCA
>JAKJAC010000272.1 GCA_022707705.1 Chloroflexota bacterium | reverse complement strand
CGTCCTCCCACCAGCAACTGTGCATGGATTTCCCGAATCAGGCGCACGGAAACGGGAAGTGTCGCCAGTTGCTCCAACCCGTAGTTCATGGCGCGCACATAGTTGACCACTTCTCCCACATCGCGCGGCCGTTCAGGCGCCAGAACCTGCGCTTCCGCCGCCAGCAGGTCTTGCAGCGAACTCTGCGTCCCTTCGATCTGGCTGGAAAGCACCGCCTCTTTGCGCACATACATCAACACGAACAGGTCGGGGTTGGGCAGTGTCTGGATGGAACCATCCAGTCGCCCCAACGCAAGATTGGCTTGGGCCAGCAGTTTTTGGAGGTCGCCGGTCAATTGCACGGGCGGCTGCGGCGGCAGCGTCGCGGGGATGAAGGCGCGATAGCCCGCCGGTTGCATCCGGTATTCCCCGGCGCGGGCGCTCATGGGAGGCGTTGGGTCATTTGCGTTCATGTCATCCTTCAACGGTCACATGGAAGATTTGCTTATGATAGGTAGCCTAAACTATGGACTGAAACCACCTCTATATTATAGCCTACCTATAATATAGGGCAAAACCCGCTCTATATTATAGGTGGGACGCACTTCACGTTACCAGGTGGGACGCACTTCAGAAAGTGCATCCCACCTCAGCGGCGCGTGCAGGTGGGACGCGCTTCACGTCCAGACCCAGGCGGGACGCACTTCAGAAAGTGCATCCCACCTCAGCGGCGCGTGCAGGTGGGACGCGCTTCACGTCACCAGGTGGGACGCACTTCAGAAAGTGCATCCCACCTCAAACGCCTCCAGATACTCCAGCGCAGCCTCGCGCTTCCACTCCCGAAGGTAAGCCTGGATTTCCTCGCGGTAAGCCTGCCCCGTCGGGTAATACAGACGGATGAAGTCGCGGTCTACCAGTGTGCCGGGACGTTCTTCAGTCCACTCCAGGTAGTTGGAATATGGCCACTCGTCAAGCGTTTCCACCAAACCATGTTTCACCGGGTTGCAGTGGATGTACCGGCACAGGGTCAGCAAATGCGCCTCCGTCTTGACCTCGACCACTTTGTATTCACTCTCAAATAGAGTCCCTGAGTGCTCATAGCGTTTGTTGTAAGCCTTAGTGTAGCTGTTGAAAATCAACTGCGGCAGCATCCCGGCTGGCTGTTCGCCATCCTGCCGAATGAAAAAATGGTAATGATTGGGCAGAAGGCAGTATGCCAGCGGCATCAGGGATAGTTCCGCGCAGTAATGCTTCAGCTTGCGTAGCACGAAGAGGTAGTTCTCCGGCTCACGAAAGATGGAGACGCGATGCGCGCCGCGATTGTAGAAGTGGTAGCTGTGGTCGCGCGTATAGGCAGGTCTTGGCGGCATAAGCGCTCCTTTGTGTCTTAGGTTCTCGGGTGGGATGCACTTCGCGTCCCCAGGCGCCAGGTGGGACGCACTTCAGAAAGTGCATCCCACCTTCAAAATTTGCTCCAACAACCCATCCGTCTCCCGCTCGAGCGCCTCGATATCGGCGCGAATCTCCGCCAGCGTGCGCAGTGGCTCCGGCTTGTAGAAGTAGCGCGTGAACGAAATCTCGTAGCCGGTGCGCGTCTTGCTGTCGTCAATCCAGGCGTCGGGCACGTAGGGTTGTACCTCGCGCGCGAAGAAAGCCGCGATGCCGCCATCCCCCAGCAACGGGATCTGCTCCGTGTCGCGCAGGTCGGTATCCGGCTCGTATTCCACCACGCAGGGCTTGCCGCCCACCGTTGCCGGGAACAGCCCGTGCAGCGGGTCGGGCGCGGCTTTGCCCGATTTGTGCAGTGCGCGGATGACAGGGGGTGCGTCCGGGTCTGTCTGCCCGGATGCGCGCAGTTCCTTGATTTCCTTCGCCGAATATACCCGCTCCGGGTCAATGCCTCGCACGCGCAGGGGGCGCTCGACCGTCACCTTCCAGTAGCCGAAAGCCGCGTTGGGGAAAATCCGGCTCTGTTCCGTCTCCTCGAAAGCGAGGAAGGTCTCCACCACGCGGGCGATATCCGCTTCGCCGAGTTCGCAATTCTTTTGGCCCAGGTTCTTGCGCAGCGGTTGGTACCAGCCCGTCGCGTCAAGCAGCTGCACTTTGCCCTGCCGGTGTGCGGGCTTGCGGTTGCTGAGCACCCAGATATAGGTGGCGATGCCGGTGTTGTAGAACATGTTGAGCGGCAGCGCTACAATCGCTTCCAGCCAATCGTTCTCGATGATCCAGCGGCGGATGTTGCTCTCGCCCTGCCCCGCGTCGCCCGTGAACAGCGAGGAGCCGTTGTGTACTTCGGCGATGCGGCTGCCCAGCGCCGTATCCCGTTTCATCTTGCTCAGTTTGTTTACCAGAAAGAGCAACTGCCCATCCGATGAGCGCGTAATCAGGCTATATTCCGGGTCATCCGCGTAGGAAATCACAAAGCGCGGGTCTTGCAGCGCGCCCTTACCGCCCATGCGTTCCTGGTCGGTCTTCCAGCTCTTGCCGTAGGGCGGGTTGGAGAGCATGAAGTCGAATTCGTGCGTCGGGAACGCATCCGCCGAAAGCGTTGAGCCGAAGCGCATGTTCTCCGCTTCCAGCCCCTCACCCTTGAGCAGCAGATCGGCTTTGGTGATGGCGTAGGTCTCGGGGTTGATTTCCTGCCCGTACAGGTGAATGGCGATTTCCTTGCCACGCTCGGCAGCGAGCTGCGCCAGCGTCTCATCCGCCACGGTGAGCATCCCACCCGTGCCGCACGCGCCATCGTAGACCAGGTAGGTGCCGGATTCCAGGCGCTCGGCGATGGGCAGGAAGATCAACTGCGCCATCAACCGCACCACATCGCGCGGCGTAAAGTGCTCGCCCGCCTCTTCGTTGTTCTCCTCGTTGAAGCGGCGAATCAGCTCCTCGAAGAGCGTGCCCATCGCGTGATTATCCAATCCCGGCAGGCGCAGGTTCCCTGCCGCATCGTAGACGGGGTCAGGGCTAAGGTTGATGGCGGGGTCGAGGTATTTCTCGATCAGATAGCCCAGCGCATCCGCCTCCATGAGTGTGGGAATCTGGTTGCGGAACTTGAACTTCTCGAGGATTTCCTGCACGTTGGCTGAGAAGCCTTCCAGGTAGGCTTCGAAATCAGCGCGGAGTTGCTGCTGTTTGGCGCGGGCGCGCAGGTCGCGCAGCGTAAACGGCGAGGTGTTATAGAAAGCCTGCCCGGCGGCGCTCTTCAGCGCGCCCTCCTGGTTGGCGATGCCCGCCGCATCCAGGCGTGCCTTCATCGCCAGAACCGCAGGCTTGGTCGGCTCCAGCACCGCATCCAGGCGGCGGATTACCGTCATGGGTAGAATCACATCGCGGTACTTCCCACGCACATACACATCCCGCAGCACATCATCGGCGATGCCCCAGATGAAGTTGGCAATCCAGTTGAGAGTGTTTTCCATAGAACTCCTGCACGTCCAAAAGATAAACCCACCGGGCGAAATGACCGGCGGGCTGGTATTTTAGGTCTACGGCAAGATTGCTATACTTTGCTTGCCAGGACGCCGCGATCGCCGTGGATTGAAAACGCTCCGCGTTTCCCTGGTTGCGGGGCGTTTTTGATTCCACTGGTAGTATAGCCGGAAATGCGGGGAAGGTCAAAACAAAGTGTTTCAAATACGCTAGCGCAGATGAACCCGGAATGCGCTAGCTGGTATCAGAATGTGGGGGCTACCAACCGAGGGGCGCTTTTTTGTACCAGAACTGCTATCCCTGGTAGACCGCTGGGAGCGAGTCTTGACGTGCCAGAGGTACAAGGTCTTGTCTGTGAAGGGTGACCTTGACCCTCTGGTCCTCATCAATACCCCTGCCAGGACTCGAACCTGGAACACAGGGTTTAGGAAGTTTGTTCTATGTTTAGGCAACCAGAGGGCGCAAAAACCGTGTTGGTGGCGAGACTTGGTGCTTGTGGTAGAACGCGCATTTAGACGTGTGGTAGGCTAGTTTTGCGCTGTTAATGTGGGTAGGCGCTTTTGGGTATGATAGCGGTTTAGCCTCCTTTCACGACCAGGTCGCGGGTGGCTTATGGTGCGATAACTGCATCCCACGGGATGCAGTTATTGTAGTTACTGCCCTATAGTTGCTTTACGGGTTGTTCGCGAGCAGTTGGATGATCTGGTTGTTTTGCAGAGCCATCATTTGCAGGGTGAGTAGTGTGTGTTCTGCAGCAAGTAGTTGTTGTTCTGCGATGCGTTCGACGGAGGGGTTATCATAGGCTGCTGCGTGATAATCGCTGATGATCTCGTCAATCATTTGCTGCTGGTTGGATATCACGGTCTGTATTTTTTGCACACGGGCATTGCGCGTTTGAGAGAGCATAACCGCATCAATGGTGCGGTAGATCTCCAGCCCCAATAGCAATAGCAGCAGGACGGCGATAATGCGCAACCAGGTGAGGTTGGGATTACTATGGCGGACAGCTGGGGTTTCTGTCATGGGTAACTCTCCTTTCGCTATAGGTCTAGGGTATTCTGGATGGCGGTAGGCGTGGCTTTGGTGGCCTGCTGGAAGGTGCTGTGACTGGGCGGTAGTTTGGGCGTAGCGCCATCGAGCAGGTTGGCAATGGTGAGGATTTGCAGGCGGGGATAGTCGCGCTGCCAGCCCGGCGAGGTGTAGAATCCGGCGCTGACGGCTTCGGTTTCCATGTCGCGGGTGGGTGGCTCAAGAGTGAGGAAGATGCCCACAACTGCGCCCTCACGCTCTATAACGCCGCGCAAGTCGCGGATGTCGCCGCTCTTAACGTGTCCACTCTTGACCTGCACGAGGGCGCGTTTGGGCTTGCCGGTAGCGTCGTCTATGAAGGTGACGACGCCATCCACGCCGCGATCTGCGCCGCGTTTGCCCTGTTTGCTGCCGGCATCTGCACCCAGTGGGCGCGCGCCGATGAGGGAAAGCGCCCAGAACTGGAACTGGAAACGATCCTCTTGTGCCAGTTGCCGCGCCGCGCCCATGGTCTGGGGCTCCCCGATTACGGCATAGTCTGTGCCGGCGACTAGGTCAAACATATCCTTGAGGCGGTTCTTCTGCAGGGCGATGGAGAGATGCGTCACGTCAATGCCGATCCAATGACGCTCTAACTGTTGGGCGGCGACGATGGCCGTGCCACAGCCACAGAAGGGATCGAGCACCAGGTCGCCAGGGTTGCTGCTGGCGCTGATGATGCGCTCCAGCAGGGCCAGCGGCTTCTGAGTGGGGTAGCCGAGGCGCTCTTGGGCTTGCGAACCAACTGCTGCAATGTCTGTCCAGATGTCGCTAACGGGGACTCCTTCCTGCTCATCAAGGTAACGTTTGAGACGGGGCACGTTCCCTGGTTTTGTCTGGACAATTTTGCCTTCATCATATGCCTTCTGCATACGATCCTTGGTCCACCGCCATACTCTGGTTATGCCAAGAAACTCATATGTCAGATTCGGGCGATCCCTATTAGGGTTTACCAAGTTGTCAAGTGCATAGCGTCGCCCCGTTCTTTCCTCTACGTACTTGTAAAAACCCTCAACATATTCCTCGTTGTAGTCTGTGTACTGCTCATTCCATATCCAATTCTGAGTCTTTGTGTAGCTCAGGATCACGTCATGGTTATTTGCAAACCGGGTGAAAGCTAATCCTTTAGCGGTTGTTCTTTGCCAGACAATCTCGTTTCGAAAGTTCTCCGCCCCGAAGATCGCGTCCAGCACAACCTTCAAGT
>JAKJAC010000271.1 GCA_022707705.1 Chloroflexota bacterium | reverse complement strand
TTTGAAACGCAATCTTGACTTTGAACCCATATTTCACCCACAATTCAGTGCGTCATTGACTAATGTACGGTAGAGAATTTGTTTTTAACCACTGAGCACACGGAACACACGGAAAAATCCGTAGAAGAGCGCGGCAGGATGCCGCGGCTACAAGAGCTGGATTAGGCTGTAAAAGTTCAATGGCAATCCAACGGTTACACTGGCGTATTGGGCAAGGGGGTGGCATAGCGCCACCCCCTTGGTTTCTGTTAAAGCACCGCGCTTACATCTCGCGGTATTCACCGTCCACCACATCGGGGCCCTGGGGTTCGGGACCCGGACCCGCCTGCGGACCGGCGCCCGGTTGGCCATCGCCGTACATCTGCTGCCCAATCTGCATCGCTGCCTGGCGCAGGTCATCCATTGCCTTGCGGATGGCGCCGCTGTCTTCCCCATCCTTGAGCCGCTTGAGGGTGGCAATCTTCTCCTCAACCTGGCTGCGGACGCCCGCAGGAATCTTATCGCCCAGGTCGGTCAAGGTCTTCTCAATCTGGAAAGAGAGTGAATCCGCCTCGTTGCGCGCATCCACCAGTTCGCGCTTGCGCCGGTCCTCAGCCTCGTGGACCTTGGCTGCCTGGATCAAGCGCTCCACCTCGTCCTTGTTCAGGTTCGTGGATGCGGTGATGGTGATCTTCTGCTCGCGACTGGTCGCCTTATCCTTGGCGGAAACGTTCAGGATGCCGTTGGCGTCAATATCGAAGGCAACTTCGATCTGCGGAATTCCACGCTGCGCCGGTGGAATGCCATCCAGGCGGAATTGCCCGAGCAACATGTTATCGGGCGCCATGGGGCGCTCGCCCTGGTAGACTTTGATATCTACCGCGGTCTGACCGCTCTCCGCCGTGGTGAAGGTCTCGCTCTTGCGCACCGGGATGGTGGTGTTGCGCGGGATGAGCACGGTCATGCGCTGCCCCAGCGTCTCGACGCCGAGCGATAGCGGGGTCACATCCAGCAGAAGGATGTCGGTCACGTCGCCGGAGAGCACGCCTGCCTGAATTGCGGCGCCGATCGCCACGACCTCATCGGGGTTCACACCCTTGTTAGGCTCGCGCCCACCGGTCAGCTGGCGGACCAAATCCTGAATCATGGGCATGCGCGTGGCGCCGCCAACCAGGACCACCTGATCCAACTTGCTGGGGGTGAGATTGGCATCCCGCAATGCCTTTTCGAAGGGCACCCGGCAACGATCGACCAAGTCACGGGTGAGCTGTTCGAACTTGGAGCGCGTGAGACGCAGCTGCAAGTGCTTGGGACCGGAGGCATCGGCGGTCACGAACGGCAGGTTGATCTCGGTCTCCATCATGGTGGAGAGCTCGATCTTGGCTTTCTCAGCCGCCTCACGCAAACGCTGCATCGCCTGGCGATCCTGCGAGAGGTCAATGCCCTGATCCTTGCGGAATTCATCGAGCATCCAGCGCACGATGCGCTCATCCCAGTCATCGCCACCCAGATGGGTGTCGCCGTTGGTGGATTTCACCTCGATGACGCCCTCGCCCACTTCGAGGATGGAGACATCGAAGGTGCCGCCGCCCAGGTCGAAGACGAGGATGGTCTCATCCACGTTGCGGTCCAAACCATAAGCCAGGGCTGCCGCCGTAGGCTCATTGATGATACGCTGGACTTCCAACCCGGCAATCTGACCAGCGTCCTTGGTCGCCTGGCGCTGGCTATCGTTGAAGTAGGCGGGGACGGTGATGACCGCTTTGGTCACCGGTTCGCCCAGGTAAGCCTCGGCGTCTTTCTTGAGTTTCTGCAAGACCATCGCCGAGATTTCCTGTGGGGTGTAAGTCTTATCGGCAGCGGGAATGCGCACGCGCGCGTCGCCCTGCGGACCGTCAATCACGGCGTAGGGGACCATTTGGCGCGTCACTTCGACTTCGCGCTCATCGGCGCGACGGCCCATGAGACGCTTGATCGAGAACACGGTGTTCTCGGCGTTGACGACTGCCTGGCGCTTGGCGGGAATGCCGACCAGGCGCTCGTTTTTCTTGGTAAACGCCACGACGGAGGGACAAAGCCGGTCACCCTCAGCCGTTGGGATCACCGTTACCTGCCCACCTTCCATGACCGCGACTGCAGAGTTTGTCGTACCCAGGTCAATACCCACTACTTTGCTCATTAGCAACCTCCTGAAATGTGAATAAGTGCAAGTTGCGCTTTTTCAGCCAGAGTGAGACGCAATGAGAACGCGCTCGTTGCACCCGCCGTGGCTATCTTAGAGTATAGCCGGAAAGTATTTGAATCTCATAAGAGCAAGATTAGAATTGTATAAAAGGGGTACGCCTGTTCAGGTCGCCGCGGTTGTCCCGCGGCGACAAAAATCTGAAAAGGGAGAAATTCCCGAAAGCAGGCGAAGAGGATCTTTTTGCAGGCTTTGGACACGGAACCGGGTACGGTTCCGTGTCCAAAGCGATTCTTCTAGCGGACCGGCGTGGCAAAGCCGGCGCAAGCGGGTCAGGGGGCGCCAATCAGCACGCGCCCGGTGAAGGGCGGCACGGTGAGGGTAAGGCGCCCCTGCGATACGGGCAGCTGCTCGTCCTCCCAGGCGTCTTTGAGCAGTCCCTCTCCAGGCACGATGTTTTTGAGGTTGAGGGTGAGGGATTCGGGCTTGTCGCCGGCGTTCAGCGCGATGACGATGGCTTCGGCGGCGTTGTGGCGGGCGAAGGCATAGCTCTGCCCTCTGGCATGCAGGGTGGTGTATTCCCCATTGCGCAGGGCGAGATGGTCGCGGCGGAGGGCAATCGCGCGTTTGAAGAAAGCCAGCAGTTCGCGATCCCACAGGCTCTCATCCCAGGGGAAGCTGCGCCGGCAATCCGGGTCGGAACCGCCCAACATGCCCACCTCATCGCCGTAATAGACGCTCGGCGCGCCGGGGTAGGTCATCTGGAACAGGGTGGCGAGTTGCAGGCGGCGTTTCTCCTCGCCGACCATGGTGAGGAAACGGGGTTCATCATGGCTGCTGAGCAAGTTGTACTGGACATCCACCACTTCGGGCGCGTAAATGGTCAACATACCATCCACCTGCCCGGCGAAGTCGCGAGCGTCGCAGGCTTTGAGTTTGAAGCCCCCCGGATGCTCTTTGGTGTTCAGAGCCTTGCCGCCGAAGAATTCCAGACAGGCGCGGTTGAAGGGATAGTTCATCACCGCATCGAAATGATTGCCGCCCAACCAGGGCTGCGCCTCATGCCAGATTTCGGCGAGGATGTAGGCATCGGGGTTAATCGCGCGGACCCGGCGACGAAATTCCTCCCAGAAGCCCGGCGTCTTGATTTCCAGGGGCACATCCAGACGCCAACCATCAATGCCGGTGCGAATCCAGTGCTCAGCCACGGCAAAGAGGAATTCGCGCACCTGAATGTGGTCGGTGTTCAGCTGCGGCAGTTCGCGGTTATCCCACCAGCAGGCAAAATTCGGCTTCTTGCGGTCGTCGAAGGCGTTCACCGGGAATTCACGGACGTGGAACCACTCCGTGTAGGGCGATGATGCGCCGTTTTCCATGAGATGGTTGAACTGGTAGAAGCCACGGCTCGCATGGTTGAAGACGCCATCGAGAATGACGCGAATGCCACGCACGTGCGCCGCATCCAGCAGGGTGCGCAGGGCGGAATCGCCGCCCAGAATGGGGTCCACATGGAAGTAATCGTGGGTATGGTAGCGGTGGTTGGCTGCGGATTGGAAGACGGGGTTGAAGTAGAGCGCGTTGACGCCCAAAGCTTCCAGGTAGTCGAGGTGTTCGACCACGCCCAACAAATCGCCGCCCTTGAAGCCACGAGTCGTGGGCTGTGAATCCCACGATTCCAGGTTGACGGGCTTCGTCAGGCGTTCACTGCGCGCAAAACGATCCGGGAAAATCTGATAGAAGATTGCGTGTTTGACCCACTCGGGTGTCTGTATTGCCATTAAAACGCTCCTTGATTATGATTGCGATGCCCGCACCATCCGGCGTTGGATGATGCGTCCCAACAAAGCCAGCACGAAGGCGGCGACGACGACGATGGCGACGACGACGGTCCCGGCGAGTTGCCAGAGCATCTCCGGGAAGAGCCGAATCAGGGTATCGGTGTAGTAGAAACGCCAGGTATCCGGTTGGAAGAAAATACCGTGCAAGCCCACGAAGAAGGTCTCCCAGGCGACCGCCATCAAGCCGCCGGTGAGGAGCAGGAGCAGGAGGGTGAGCAAGCCCCCATCCGAGAGGGCGCCCCAGATGGCGGCGGGTTCGCCGCGGCGATGCAGCGCCCAGGCGGCGCACAGCCCGACTGCCGCAGCGAGCAGCGCCCAGGTGGTCAGGCGGTCGTAGACGATTTTGACGTCATCCATGTGTTGCAGCTCGCGTTCGTTGAACGCCACGCCCCCATCGGATAGGCGCAATGAGGAGAGGAGGGTGCGGTCGTGGGGCAGGTTGAGGAAGGTGATGCAGGCTTCCGCGAGGTTCAGGCGCTCCGCGGGCGCCATGCCGTAGGATTCGGCGGGAAAGCCGGCGCGTCCATACGCCCAGCGGGGGAACCAGGGCAAGGTGGTCGCCCGCACGGCGCCCATCACCAAGACGAGAAGGGTCGAGATAACGATTAGCACACGGAGAAATACTCGCATATCCATTGCCTCGTAAATTGAAAGACTGGAAAGCAGTGATAATGATACCGCATTTGACGAGAATGGGTAGGGGGAGAACGAGAACGCCGCGGTGCGTTTCAACTTTGGGGTAGGAATAAGATGAGCATCATGCAAATGCTTTTTCTTGGAGTGATTTTGTGCGGATGGCGGCATTGGTCTGATTTGTAAAACGATGTTATACTTTGTAAAACGATGATTTACAAAGCGTTATGGAGGTGCGCCATGAGTGTTGTACTGGTGAAACTGAGTGAGCGGAATCAGATGGTGCTTCCGAAAGAGGCGCGCGAGGCGCTGGGTATCAAGCCCGGCGGACGCGTGGTGGTTGTGGTGGAAGAGGAGAGTGTGCGCTTGTTGCCGGAACCGGAGAACTGGACCGAGTACATCTATGGGCTGGGAGAGGCGGCCTGGGTGCAGCTGGGCGGCGGCGAGCATTTCCTCGCGGAGGAGCGAGCGGCATGGAAACGCTGAAGGCGCTCGGATCGCCGGAAACGATTGGGGCGTGTCTGGAAAATGCCGAGCGAATTGCGCTCGATACCAGCGTCTTCATCTACGCTTTCGAGCGACATCCACAGTTCGGGGCACCGGCGCAGAGGGTCTTTCAGGCTCTGGAGGAGGGGCGATGCCAGGGGTTTGCCTCGGTGTTGGCATTAGGCGAGATTCTGACCGGCGTGAGAAGAACGCAGAATGCCGAGCTGTTGTTGCGCTATCGGGATGTGCTGACACGCTTCCCCAATCTGACTTTGCTGGATGCCAATGTAGCCGTCATGGAAGCGATGGCGGAGCTACGAGCGCGCTACAGCCTGGCAACGCCGGATGTCATCCATTTGGCGACGGCGCTCGTGGGAAGCGCTCGCGCCTTTGTGACGAACGATGTGCGCCTGCGGCAGGTGAAGGAATTGGAGGTTATTTTGCTGTCGGAGTGGTGAGCACGCGCCTTTCGGAGTGTGGTCTGTGACGCTTATTACCTGGATAAATCTCGGAAGTTCATCAGTTCGCGGCAACTGAGGTTGCGATGGGCAAGGTAGGTCGCACAACAAATGCGCAGACTGATGCA
>JAKJAC010000270.1 GCA_022707705.1 Chloroflexota bacterium | reverse complement strand
GGAGAGCTCTTGGGTGAGGTTGACCTTACTCAGCATCGCGCACCTCCGTTGCCCCGGTTTCCGGCGCGGCGAGGGGGGGCTCTGGCGGGAGCTCGGCGGCGGCAGCGCCAGGCTCTGGCGCGGCGAGTGGTTCTGGGGTTGCGGGGGCATCCGCGGCGATATCGGGCGTGACGTCGGGCGCTGCCTCGGGCAGGAGGATCGACTCCGGCACGGGCAGACCGCGCGCCCGGAGCGCCGCTTCCAGGCGCGCCACGAGCGTGCTCAGGATGCGGAAGCGCGTCCAGCGGCGGTCGGTGGCCTCGACGATGGTCCAGGGACCCCATTCCGTATCGGTGCGTTCGAGCATTTCCTCGATGGCGGTGACGTAGGCGTTGTATTTGGCGTGGTGCTCCCAGTCCTCGGGCTGGACGTACCAGCTGGTCAGCGGGTCGGCTTCAATCTGGCGGAAGCGGCGCGCCTGTTCGGCTTTGCTGATGTGGAGGAAGAATTTGATGATGGTGAAACCGTCATCGGCTAAGAGGCGCTCGAAATTGACGATATCGCGGTATGCCCTGCGCCAAAGGTTCTCCGGCGTGAATTCCTCGACGCGCTCGACGAGCACCCGCCCGTACCAGCTGCGGTCGAAGATGGCAATTTCACCGTAGGCGGGAATGCGCTGCCAGAAGCGCCAAAGCCAGGGCACATGCTGCTCGTGGGGACGCGGCGCCTGAATCGCGTAGAGCGTGAAGCCGCGCGGATCGAGGCGGCGTGTGAGCAGCTGCACGGATGAGCCTTTGCCGGAGGCGTCCCAACCTTCGAAAACGATGATGGTCGGAATCTCGGCGCGCCAACAGGCTTTCTGGAGGTCGGTCAGACGGCGCTGCAATCCGGACGTCAGCGCCTGGTATTCAGCCTTATCCAGGGTGAGACTCAAATCCACTTTCTCCAGCATGGGCGCCTCCGTGCGAGCGGCAGGTGAATTCAAGGCAGGGCGCCCCGGAGGGCGCGCAACACGCAGCTGCGCGCTCCGGAGCGTTTGCCTGCGATCCTGCGTTTACAAATCGGCAAGGGCTGCGACGAGCGCTTGCGTCACCTGGTCAATCGGGCAGTTGCCGTCAAGGTCAACCAGCAGTCCGCGCTCGCGGTAATACGCGACCAGCGGACTGGTCTGGTTCCAGTAGACCTGCAGGCGGTTGCGCGCGGTGTCCTCGTTGTCGTCATCTCGCTGGTAGAGCTCGCCGCCATCCAGGTCGCAGACGCCGGCGACCTGGGGTTGCTTGAAGAGCAGGTGATAAGGCTCCCCGCAGGTGCGGCACAGGCGACGCCCGGTGATACGGGCGATCAGGACCTCATCGGGGACGAGGATGTTGATGACGCGGTTGATACCGCGTCCCTGCTCTGCAAGCGCGACGCCGAGAGCTTCGGCTTGCGCGATGGTGCGCGGGAAGCCATCGAGGAGGGCGCCTTTGGCGCAATCGGGCTGCGCGAGTCGATCGAGCACCATGGCGATGGTGAGGTCATCGGGCACCAGCGCGCCGCGGTCCATGTAGGTCTTGGCTTTGAGGCCCAATTCGGTCTGGTTGCGCAGATTGTAGCGGAAGAGGTCGCCGCTGGCGACGTGCGGCAGCGCGAGGGTATCACGGATAATCGCTGCCTGCGTGCCCTTGCCCGAAGCGGGCGGTCCGAGAAGGATGATATACTTTGGTTGTGCGGTCATGTTGCTCCTTTATCGAGATGTTTTGGGCGCTTATAGCGCGGTGATGACGTTGGCGATCAGTTCAGAGACTTCGGCGCTGTTGAAATTCTCCCACAGCGGCAAAAAGCTATCGCGGCGTTGCTGCAATTCAAGCTGGCGTTCGGTGAGGTACGACGCTACGCCCGGTGCGACGACAGGCTCTAGCGGCACAGTCGCGCTGCCGGTGTGCCCCCAGGTGCCCCAGACGAGGAAATCCCGCAGCAGATTGCTCGCCACCACGGCATCCTGGAGCTCGCCGAGATGGTCTTGCAGTAGTTTCACCTGGGTAATTAGCGGTTTTGCCGCGGGTCCGAGCACTTCGCTGAAGTATTCGAGGGTATAGCGCAGGCGTTTACTGGCGATGCGCAGGCGGTGATAGCGCCCCAGGGGCACATCCGCGCCGCGAATCCACGGGTCGTAGGCGCGGATGGCGGCAATCCGCTCGGCAACCAGGATGGGGGCGACGTGCCGGACCTGTTGGGGCAGGGCTTCGCCTTTGGCATTGAACGGCGGGAAGGGCGACGCCCAGGCGCTTTCCAGATGGGCGGCAAAGCGCCCGCGGAAGCGGCGATAGGCGCTGCTATCCAGGTACTTGAGCAGGCGTTCGCGCGCCGCATCGCGCGCGTTCTGCCACACCCGGTGCAGGGGGGTCAGGTCGGGGCGCTCGGATTCAACCTGATTGTTCAGGAAGACCTCGGTCTTCTCCCAGAAGACATCCAGGTCACGAACCGCGCCGAGGGTATCGCCGGCGCGGCGCAAGCCTTTGACGAACGGCTGGAGGGTCTCGGGGTCGAGGTAGGCGGCGAAGACCTGCGCTGCGGTGCGCATACGCCGGGTCGCGACACGCATATCGTGCAGGGCTTCGTTATCCTCGCCGCGGCGGGTGGCAGGTTCGAGATTGAGCATGCGCTGGAAGTGGAAGAGGAAGGTCTTGCGAGCAGCTTCGGTGAGCGTATCCCCGGCGTCGATGCCTGGGGTTGCCGGCAGGGTGAAGGATTCGGATGCGCTCGCCTCCGCGGGCAGGTGCAGCAGGTGCGCGAGGAGCTCCGTTGAATTGAGCGGGGGCGTTTGGAAGCGCACGGGCTGATTGAAAATCCGCGCCCAGAGGTCGGCTTTGAAGTTGGCGCGTTCCGCATCGCTGCCGGCGACGGGACCCGCGACGGTGATGAGAATCTCGCGCTGTGGCGCTTCGCCTGCTTCGAGGGCGACGATGGTGGTGCTGCCGGTGTGGCGGAAATCCAACCCATCCGCCATGCGCAGCAGAGCCGTCAGAACGAGGGCGCGGTGTTGCTGTTCGAGCGGTAGTGTCTGGAAGTTCGTGCGATCGAGCAGCGCTTGCAGGGCTTTGGGCTTGAGGCGGGAGGAGTGTAGCAGGGTGGCGAGCCCGGCGATTTGGGCTTCCTGTGGGGTGAGCTGCGCCGGTGGGACTGCGGTGAGCCGTTCGTAGCCGGCAAGCGCATGGTTTTCGGGGTCGAGGTTCAGGCCGATATCGTGCAGTTGCGCGATTTGCTGGAGCAGCGGGCGGTCTTCTGGCGCCAATCCGTGCCAGGGGCGCAGGAGCTCGAAAAGGGCGCCTGCCCGCTCCACCACCGCTTGAATGTGGATGACATCGCCAGGGTCTTCGCCGGTCGCCTGGGGTTCCAGCGCGACCTTTGGCGTGACCACCTCAGTGGCAACCGCGGCGGCAACTGCCGGTGATGGGGGCGGGGTTGGGGCGGGGCTTGCGGTGGCAGCAGACAGCGTGGGTGGAATTTGCGCCAGCACCTTCTCGGGGAAGATGCCCAGGCGTTGCTGGCGCCACTCGGCAAGCCAATAGCGCACGCGCCGCTCCGACATGTCGGTGCGCTCGGCGGTCTCGATTTGGGTAGCGCCCTGGTCGAGCAGCAGAAGCGCCTGGGCGCGCCGCCCGTACATGCCGGGGTGCGCCGCCAGATAAGTGAGTTGGGCGCGCTCGGTGAGGGTGAGGTGGGCGTCGGGTACGCTGGGCACGCTGGGCGTGCCGGGCGTGCCGGGCATAGCTGCTATGCCCGGCATAGCTGCTATGCCCGGCATAGCTGCCATGCCCGGCATAGTTAGTTCGAAGAAGTCCAGCGCGCGCTGGAGTTTGGTCCCGGAATCGGGTTGCAATCCCCAGGACTCCTCGAGCGCGCGCATGATGTTTGCCAGGTCGGCTTCTGTGCCATTGGGGAGGAGCTCCGCCTCCAGCACGTAGAAGCGCGTTTCACGGTCCGCGTTGCTCAGCGTCACCGCATCGAGGCTCATGACACACGCCGCGCGCCCCTCGACGAGCACGATGCGTTCGTGGCGCGCCTGCTGCAATTCGAAGAGCGGGGCAAGCTCCCGCTCGCCAATGATTTCGATGACGCGGTCACGCGCAGGGCTGGCGTCCCAAAGGGCGGGCGGCGCCGGTTGGGGGATGGCGACTTCCAGCTCCTCACGGCGCTTGACGGTTCCGGCGCCGCCTGCGAGCGCTTTGAGGGTCATGACCAGGGCGTTGCCTTTGGCGCGCCGCCGCAGGGAGTAGCCCGCGCGCCAGAGGGCGCGGTCAGGCGTATCCAGGTAGGTATCGCGAAGCGTTGTGGTGCGGCTTTCGCGCAGGGGAAAGTCTCCCAGGGATTCCCGCAGCTGCAGCGCTTGGAAGAGCTGCAGCGAGGGAATGGCGTACTTGGCTTCGATTTCCATGGTTCAGGTTTCCTTGAGCAACCGAGAGATGACCGCTGACGGCAGACCGACGACCGATGACCGTAGACCGCCAAGGTGTGATGTGCAAGACGTCATTCGACCAGGTACTGCGGTTCAGGTAGCCTCTTGGGTTAGATTATACTCCATCCCTGGGTGGGGGACAAGCGCGGATTTTGGACAATTCTTTTAATTCCCAAAATTGCACTCTTGTGCTATGATGGTGCCATAAAGCACGCGAGCGTGCGCGGCGCGCGTCTGAAGCGCACTCTGGGCGCAAGTGCGGCCCAAAGGAAAGGCACTACGATGAAGGTTCTAGGCATTGACATCGGTGGCAGTGGCATCAAGGGCGCCCCGGTAGAGACGAAATCCGGGGAGTTGCTGGAAGAGCGTTTTCGCCTGCCCACGCCGCAACCCTCTACGCCTGACGCCGTTGCCGAAGTGGTGGGCGAGGTGGCGCGCCATTTCAAGTGGCATGGTCCGGTTGGCTGTGGCTTTCCCGCGGTGGTGCGGCACGGGGTCACGATGACCGCTGCGAATGTGGACCAGGGCTGGATTGGCACAGATGCGGCTAAGTTGCTGGCTAAAGCTACCGACTGCCAGGTGGTGGTATTGAACGACGCGGACGCCGCCGGCATCGCGGAGATGAAGTTCGGCGTCGGAGAGCGGCGTAAGGGGTTGGTTCTGATTGTCACTATCGGGACGGGCTTGGGCACGGCGCTGTTCATTGACGGGCGCCTGGTGCCGAATATGGAGTTGGGGCATATCGAATTGCGCGGCGAGGACGCGGAGGTCTGGGCTTCCGACGCCGCGCGGCAGCGCAAAGAGCTCAGCTGGGAAGCCTGGGCGCCGTATTTCAACGAGTATCTGGTGACGCTGGAGCGCTTAATCTGGCCCGACCTGATTATCCTCGGCGGCGGCGCGAGCAAGAAATTCGATTTGTTCTCCCCTGCGCTCACGGTCAAGGCAGAGGTGCTGCCGGCGGAAATGCGGAATGAAGCCGGAATTGTGGGCGCGGCGCTGGCGTTCCGCAAGCTGCATGGGAAGTGAGCCTGTGATTTCCGCGCCAATGGGCGGCATCATCCCTGACGTTGTCGCGCAAAGCGTCGACGCTGTCGCGACAGCGGCATACGCTGTCGCGACAGCGGCATACGCTGTCGTGTTGATTTCGGCAAACGCGGAGTGGCGCTGCGTGCGCGCGTTGTTACCGGATGCCGATGTGCAGACTTCCCCTTATGGTGAGTGGTTCTCCGTGGAGCTCCCCGTGCGCGGCGAATCCTGCTCGTGCGTGTTTTTGCATGGGGGGTGGGGGAAGATTGCCGCTGC
>JAKJAC010000026.1:8477-30237 GCA_022707705.1 Chloroflexota bacterium | reverse complement strand
ATAGGACGGGTTGATCTTCTAGAACCCCATCAAGAAATCTGGCTTTGCATTGTCCGGCAATGCGCGACATGCCTGGCAGAGCTACGCATCCTGATTGGCAACGATGCACCAAAGGAGACACTCGGTGAAACCTTGATCCAACACTACGAAGAAGCGCGCAGTGCCTGGAAAGCGGCAGTACGTGCAGCTGAAGGAGAGGAGCTTACCCTCCCCACACTGGCGCAACTTTTCGACGAGGTCATCCAACAGCAAATACTACTGCTTTCCAATACCCCTTCTGCACTCTACCAATCCATGGGACCTAACCACTGGAGTGATGATCCTCAGTGGCGTCCGGTCGTCATCAAACTAATCGAGCTGGTAAAATCTGCCTACCTGTTGCCGCCAAACGCTCTCAAACTCCTGCGCAATAGTTTCGAAAACAGCGACCGTTGGCCCAGTGTACGGCAAGTGCGTCAGGCAATTCCTGAACCAGGTGATGTATACGATTGGTGGAATCAGATTGACGTGCTTGCAGCCGACGCCCAGCAAATGCTGGTGCGCGCCAATCTTCGCCTGGTGGTCAACATCGCCAAACGTTATGTGGGACGCGGCGTTTCATTCCTCGATCTTATTCAAGAAGGCAATATCGGATTGTTGCGCGCGGTCGAGAAATTCGACTTCACGCGCGGTTACAAATTCTCCACTTACGCCACCTGGTGGATTCGGCAGGCAATCAGCCGTGCCATCGCCGACCAGGCCCGCACCATCCGAATTCCGGTACACATGGTCGAGACCATCAACCGCTTGATGCGCATTCAACGCCGGTTAATGCAGAGTCTGGGTCGCGAACCCACTCTTGACGAGTTGGCGCTTGAGATGGACGTGCTGCCGCTCGAAGATATCAACGCCATAGTGCAGACTCGCGCCAAAGAGCTGCCCTTGCCGCCACACCTGGAGCGCAAACTGCGCCGTGCTATTACCAAAGTGCGTCGCATCATCAGCATCTCCCAAGAGCCAATGTCATTGGAAAGCCCGGTCGGAAATGAAGAAGACAGCGAACTGTCAGATTTCATCGAAGACGAAAACTTGCCCGGTCCCATGGATGCGACTTCAATGCAAATGCTGCGTGAGCAGCTACAAAACATCCTCGGTGAGTTGGGAGAGCGCGAGCGTGAGGTCTTGGAAATGCGCTTCGGGCTCAAAGATGGAGAACCGCACACCCTGGAGGAAGTCGGGCAGGCATTCAACGTCACCCGCGAACGCATTCGGCAAATCGAATCCAAGGCGTTACGCAAGCTTCGTCATCCAGGACGTAGTCGCAAATTGCGCGACTTTTTGACATAGAGATGGCATGGTTTCATCAGAGATGACGTCGGGTAGGCGCCCTCTCGCTGTAGTTTTCGTTGTGAATTCCCTAACCGTCTTTAAGGAAGCGTATGTTCAAACAAATCGAGATTCAGACCCGCACCAAGGTTGACCTTTTGGACATCACTGCGGACATCCAGCGTGCCATCACGGATATGCCCGTTGAGGAAGGTGTTTGCTTCCTTTTTTGTCCGCACACTACGGCGGGCATCGTCCTCAACGAGAACTGGGACCCCACCGTTGAACGCGACCTTGCCATGGTACTAGAGCATATGGTTCCCGAAGGGTTGCCCTACACCCACAGTGAGGGCAATTCACCAGCACATGTGAAATCCGTCTTGCTAGGCAGCGATCATTTCATCATTGTCACCCGGCATCAATTGCAATTAGGGCAATGGCAGGGGATCTTCTTCGCGGAGTTCGATGGTCCTCGTCGGCGCCATATCTGGATCCGCGTCATACATGCGGGTGAGTAAATACCAGTTCTCCATCGAGACACAAAGAGCGCACGGAGACCGCCAAGATGCGATTTCTCCGCACCCTTTCGTGTCTTTTTATTGAATCTCTATTTCAATGGAATCCATGACACATAACCAACTGCTCAACACCAATACTCCAGACCCAGCTTCCAATCTCCGGCGCCCCATCTCGTGGGAAACTATCGAAACACTGCTGCATCGTGTCCAAAAGCCGGGGCGTTACGTCGGCGGCGAATTCAATGCCGTTCACAAACCCTGGGACGCTGTCACTACACGAATTTGTCTGGCATTCCCCGATCTCTACGACTTGGGGATGTCCAACTTCGCATTACAGATTCTCTACGATATTCTCAATCGCCGTGAAGACATCCTCGCCGAACGCACCTATTTGCCTGCACCGGATATGATTGCCGCAATGCGTCAAGGAAACATGCCTCTTTATGCACTCGAAAGTTATCATCCCGTTGCGGCTTTTGACATCCTTGCCATTAGTACAGCCTACGAGCAACTCTTCACCAATACCCTGGAGCTCCTCGATCTCGCCGGTTTGCCCATACGCGCAGCTGATCGGGATGCGCGCCATCCTCTCATTGTCGGCGGCGGGCATGGCGCCTTCAATCCCGAACCGATGTGCGATTTCTTCGACATTTTCATTATCGGCGAGGCAGAAGAAGTTATCTTGGAGCTGGTCGAGCGCTTCTCCCAAACCCGTACGCTCTCCCGCGAAGCACAGCTTCAGGCACTGCTTGGCATAGAAGGACTGTATATCCCTCGCTTTTATCGCGCGGACTACACAGTTGCGAATGCGTTCGCAGGCATCACACCGCTGCTTCCCGAAGTACCGGTGCCAGTCAGGCGCCGCATTGTTGGAACATTGCCCCCTACCCCGATACACCAAATCGTGCCGAATATCGAGACCACACACGATCGAGGCATCATCGAGATTCAACGTGGCTGCACACACGGCTGTCGCTTCTGCCAGGCAGGAATCATCACGCGCCCCGTGCGCGAGCGCCCTGCAGAGGAAATCATCCAGGATGTTTTTGCCATCGCTGCGGCTACCGGCTACAGCGAGATTGGTTTTCTCTCACTCTCTTCAGCCGATCACACTGAAATCGAAACACTGCTGCAAACCCTCCAGCAACAATGCTCTGGATTGCACCTTGGTTTTTCGCTGCCCAGTCTACGCATAGATGCATTTTCCGTGGCTTTGGCTGAGGGACTCACGGGTAGCCGCAAATCTGGCTTCACCTTCGCGCCCGAAGCAGCCACCGAAGCACTGCGCCGCTGTATCAACAAGGAAATCCATACCGAAGACCTGCTCACCATCGCCGAGGAAGTCTTCAAACGCGGCTGGCGCACCCTCAAGCTCTACTTCATGATCGGTCTACCCGGCGAAACAGACGAGGATATTCTCGCCATTGCCGACCTGGCGCACGAACTGCGTCGCATCGGAGTGCGCTTTGGTGGGCGCAAGACCGAGATTCACGTGAGCATCAGCACCTTCGTTCCCAAGCCGCAAACAGCGTTTCAGTGGGAAGCTCTTGCAGATGCCGATACGATCGCTCGCCGGCAAGCTCTGCTATTCCAAAACTTACGCGGGCGCGGATTCAAAGTCTCGTGGAACAAATATCCCGGCACCAGCATCGAAGCGCTGCTCACTCGGGGAGATCGGCGCCTCAATGCCATCATCGAGCGCGCCTGGCAGCTCGGCGCGCGCTTCGACGCCTGGGATGAATGGTGGAATCTCGATGCCTGGGAACAGGCGCTCACGGAATTGGCTCCGGAGTCATTTGGTTCGGTCGAAGCGTTGCGCGAGTATTTCATGTACCGCGAACGCAGTGAAAATGAAGTTTTCCCATGGGACCATCTGCTTAGCGGCGTAGAGCGACGTTTCCTGCTGCAGGATGCTCAGCGCAGTCGTGCAGGCGAGTTCCTGAGTGATTGTCGTGGAATCTGCCACGCCTGTGGTATTCTGCATCACTATGCGAATCACCGCGGTGCCGAGTGGCGCTGCCCTCTACCAAAGAGTAGTAAACCGGCAACGAACCAGCAAACAACAGGGAACGAGAACCAGCTATGAATGAACAAAATCCCACAACACTCCGCATGCGCTTGATGTTTGCGACCTCCGGTCCACTGGCTTACGTCTCTGTGCTGGATTTGGGGCGGTTATGGGAACGCGCACTGCGCCGCGCCGCAATTCCGCTGCGCTATAGTCTGGGGTTCAACCCGCGGCCCAAGATGCAATTTGCAGCCCCCTTACCCACCGGCTGTGGCAGTGAAGCTGAATGGCTCGATATCTGGCTTACGGAGCCGTGCGAACCTGCGGCAATCGCCACAGCCCTGGCAGGTACGCTGCCACCCGACTTGCACGTGATCGAAATCACATGGGTTCCCGAAGACGCGCCTGCACTCTCAGAGCTGATGCGGGCGGTGACCTATCGCGTCTTGCTTCGAGATGTGGTTGCAGCAGAGTTGGAAACTGCGTGCGCCGCGCTGCTCAAAGAAGAAAACGTTCTACGCGTCAAACGCGGGCGGCGGCGGCATCAACACTATGACCTGCGACAGCTCATCGAAACGCTCAGTGTCACACCAGCGCTGGAGCCCTGGACCGTGGCGCTAGAGATGCGCCTGAAGGCTCAGGCAGGCGCAACCGGTCGCCCTGATGAGGTTCTCAGCGCACTGGGACTCGCAGATATACCCCGACGCTGCACCCGCACAGGATTGTTCCTCAGCTCTCCCGCAGAGGCTCCCGATCTGTGACCACGCTGTTGACCCGATTCGGTGGCGAGATCGCCGCACTCAGCGCCGCCGCGCTGTGGGCCGCCGCAGCGATTTTCTACGGACGCGCCCGTGAACGAATCCCTGCACGCGAGCTCAATCTAATCAAGGGCATTCTCGCTATCGCCCTGCTTTCAGCAACCCTATTTATCACCGGTGAAACCGCCAGCGCACTGAATGTCCGCGCCGCGATTCTGCTCGGCATCAGCGGCATGATTGGCATTGGCATGGGTGACACGGCTTACTTCGAGGCACTGAAAACATTGGGAGTGCGGCGTACCCTCCTTATTGGCATTCTCGCTCCGCCACTGACTGCGGTGATTGCCTGGCTTTTTCTGGGAGAAACGCTACCCTGGGGCGCGTGGTTCGGCATCACACTAACTGTAGCCGGCGTCGCCTGGGTAATCAGCGAACATGAAGGTGATAACGGCAATGCCGAGGACAAAAAGGGAGAAGTCATAACCAAGGCAGCACTGCGGGCAGGTATCGGCTTGGGAGTCGCTGCCGCGCTGGCACAATCCGTGGGTGCCATTCTTTCACGTATCGCCCTCACCCAAACCCCTGTCGGCGCACTGATGAGCGCAATCCTGCGCCTGGCCACAGGCGTGCTCACCATGCTCGTATGGCTAGCGCTGGACCGTCGCCCGTTGGGGAATTGGCGCAGGCCTGGGCACGATGGCAAATTGTGGGGCATTGTCGTAATCGCCATTTTTATGGGCACCTATCTGGGAGTGTGGCTGCAACAAGTCGCTATTCAGAATACGCAAGTGGGAACAGCGCAAACACTGCTTGCCACCAGCCAGCTCTTCATTCTACCGCTGGCAGCGTTACGCGGTGAGCGGATCAGCCCGCGCGCTGTTATAGGCGCCCTTATCGCTCTGGGTGGGGTAGCATTGCTATTTCAATTCAAGTAGGGCAAATCCCCCATTGTCTGTTTTTAAGGGTTATGCTACACTTCTACTTAAGATTGCATGACTGTCTTCAAGAGGAGGTTCATACGAATATGCCCAACCCACGCTACACTCTCGCCATCCTTGGCGGTACTGGCAATGAGGGTCCCGGACTGGCATTCCGCTGGGCTCACATCGGACACAAAGTCATCATCGGTTCGCGGCAGGCAGAAAAAGGCGAACGTGTCGCTGGCGAAATCAATGCCCGCTTGGGCTTCGAATCGGTCGTCGGCATGACAAATGAAGATGCTGCCCGTGCCTGCGAAGTCGCAGTTTTGACAGTGCCTTACGCCGCACAAAACCCCTTGCTCGAAAGCCTGAAAGATGTGCTCCAGGGAAAGGTCCTGATCAATGTCACCGTGGCAATGCAGCCTCCCAAGGTTGCCCGCGCCTACATCCCGCCAGAAGGCTCTGCGTGTGAACAAGCACAAACGCTTTTGGGACCTGAGGTGCGAGTCGTGGCAGCATTCCAAAATGTCGGCGCGCACAATCTGGAAGACCCCGAACACCCTCTGGATTGCGACGTGTTGATCTGTGGCGACAATAAAGAAGCTAAAGCAATGGCTATCGGGCTGGCTGAGGACCTCGGGACTCGTGGCATTGATGCAGGTCCGCTTGTAAATGCCAAGGTCATCGAAGGTCTGACCTCGGTACTCATCGGGATCAATATCCGTTACAAGATTCCTGGCGCCGGCATTCGCATCACAGGGTTACCTGCCTAGAAGCGCATTACCGAATTGTAAAGGACTCGGAAAGCACCGGAAACAGAACAACTGTCTGTATGACGACGGACAATCAAACCGGAAAAAACATGACCCAATCACAAATCAACCTCATTGCCCTTCCTGACATTCCAGATATTGTGCCCGGGGACGATCTCGCTGCCGTAATTCTGGCAGCGCTGGAACGAGCCAATCAATGTCTGCAAGATGGTGACGTGGTGGTTGTGACGCAAAAAATCGTTTCCAAAGCCGAGGGTTGCGCGATCCCCCTGGAGAGCGTCACCCCTTCCCCCGAGGCTCTGGCGCTCGCTGAAGCAACTGCCAAAGACCCGCGGCTTGTCGAAATCATCCTGCGTGAATCACACGGCATTGTCCGTCAACGTGGGGGAACTCTCATCATGGAAACCCATCATGGCTGGATTTGCGCCAACGCTGGCGTGGACCGCTCTAATATTGGGGGCGACATGGGAGAAGTGGCCCTACCCCTACCCTCCGATCCCGATGCCTCAGCGCACCGCATCCGCGAGGCGTTGCAAGCAGCTACCGGCGCCGATATTGCAGTTCTTATCACCGATACGCATGGGCGTCCCTGGCGTGAGGGCACAGTCAACATCACCATCGGGGCGGCAGGGATGATGCCGCTTGCCGACCTGCGCGGCACACCAGACCGTTATGGCTATATCCTGCGCGTGACCGTTGTCGCGCGCGCGGATGAGCTGGCAGCTGCTGCCGGCTTGCTAATGGGCCAGGCTGGTGAAGGTATGCCCGTTGTCCTGATTCGAGGCGCAGCATACCCGCGCGGCGATGGATGCGCGACCCAGATGCAACGCGCACCAGAGCGCGATCTGTTTCGTTAAATTCGAGCCAGGCATTAACAGCCATCTAAGCCACCTGGCACTTGCTTGTTTGTTGTAAACAGTAATTCACCTAGCGAAAAGGAGATGATCATGCCACAGACTGAAATACCACGGGTTGCAATGTACCTTCAGGACGCCCATCCCATCCGCGATGGAATGGAATACGCGCGCTATGCTGAGGAACGCGGTTTCGAGGCAGTGTGGCAAGCAGAGAGCCGCCTGGTCCGCGACGCTATTGTCCCCATGGCAGCATTTGCCGCCGTCACCGAGCGCATCAAAGTAGGCTCCGGTGTCATCAATAACTGGACGCGCAACATTGGGCTGCTCGCCGCCACGTTCCTTACCCTCGATGACCTGGCGCCCGACCGCATCATCTGCGGCATCGGTGCGTGGTGGGACCCCCTCGCGCGCAACGTCGGCATTGACCGGCGCAAACCGCTGCTCGCTATGCGTGAAACCGTCGAAGTAATGCGCCGCCTGCTTGCCCTGGAGAATGTCACCTTCCATGGGGAATTCCACCATGTAGATGGCATTGAGTTGGATGTGGTCCATGGGAGGCGAGAACCGCGCCATGTCCCCATCATGATTGGCGCAACTGGGGACAAGATGATGGAGATGACGGGGGAAATTGCCGATGGCGCAGTGCTCAATTACTGTGTGCCGCCAGAGTACAATGATAAAGCGATGGAATTGCTGGATGTTGGTGCACGGCGCGTGGGACGTACCGTCTATGACCTCGACCGCCCGCAGCTGATTGTCTGCTCCGTCCACGAAGACCGCGACGAAGCCATTCGCGGCGCCAAGATGCTACTCACTCAATATTTGGCGCAACAGCCACACATCGCCAAAGCTAGCGGTGTCACACAAGATATCGTAGACAAAATCCAGAGCATCCTCGGTTGGCCCGCCACCAAAGAACAGATCAAGCAGGCCATGGTCTACGTGCCCGATGACCTCGTGTTACGCATCACTGCCACCGGCACGCCAACCGAAGTCATCGCTAAAGTGCAGGAATATGTCAAGCGTGGTGCTACCTGCCCTATTCTCTACCCCTTGGGCGATGTGAAATTGATGATTGATACGTTTGCGACCCAATAACGGTCGAAGGCACTACCTGGTGACAAAGGAATTCCTATGGCAAACCTGATTACACATCTAGGCGGACTCACACTGGCACACCCGGTTATGCCCGCAGCAGGACCGCCGGTGCGTGATGGAAAGGCGCTCCTTGCGTGTGCCGCTGGCGGTGCAGCAGCCTTAGTGACCAAGACAATCTCTGTAAAGGCGGCAGAAGTACCAAGTCCCAATATGGCGGACTTCAAAACCTACTTCCTCAACACGGAACTCTGGTCGGAACTGCCACCGGAACAATGGCTAGAGAAAGAATATGCTATCACGCGTCAGGCGAACCTCCCAGTCATCATCAGCCTGGGTTACAGCACCGAAGATATCGCCAAACTTGCACCACAAGTCGCACCCTTTGCCGATGCCCTGGAGTTAAGCACACACTACATCAGCAACGACCCAGGTCCCATGCAGGATGCTATCCGTGCAGCGAAAACCACAGGACTCCCGGTCTGGGTCAAAATGAGTCCCTTTCGTGAGCCGCAGGCGCTGGCGCTGGCAGCACAGGAAGCCGGTGCAGATGGCATCGTCGCAGTCAACTCCTTTGGTCCCGCCTTTGGTGTGGATATCGAACACGGCGGGCGACTGTGGATGGGAGGCAAAGGCTACGGCTGGATGTCGGGACCAGCGCTGAAACCTATCGCGTTGCGTATGGTCTACGACATCGCCCGTACCGTAGAAATCCCAATCCTCGGCGTGGGTGGCATCAATACCGGTGCGGACGTAGTAGAATTCCTTATGGTGGGAGCAAGTGCCGTCCAGGTATGCACCGCCGCCATCACTAACGGTCCCCAAATCTATGGGAAAATCGCCACACAACTAGGAAAATGGCTCGACGAGCATGGGTATGCCTCGGTAGAAGAAATTCGCGGGTTGGCGCTACGGCAGCCCATCCCAGGAATGACCCGGTCGCCGCAGTTGCGGGTGGACCGCTGCATCGGCTGCAATCGCTGCGTCATTAGCTGTGTCTATGAGGCGCTCTATCTGGTAGAGAAGAAAATCCGCATTTACGAGGAACGCTGCGCCCGATGCGGGCTGTGCATCAGCCGCTGCCCGGTGGATGCATTACTCCCAAACGGTTAATCGCAAAGACCGCCAACTGGAGACCTGCTCGGTAAACCTACTGAGCTCGAGTACCTGGTTGGCGGTCGTCTTCAAAACAAAGCCAGCTACTTCACACCGGTTTTGGTCCCGCACTCCGGGCAGAATTTAGCGTTCGGCGCCAGGAGTGTGCCACATTCTGTGCAGTGTAACTCCACCTTCAGCTTTGCCCCACACTCCGGGCAGAATTTGGCATTTGTTGCCAGAGGCGCCTGGCAATTGGGGCAAGTAGCGCGGATCGTCTGACGCCAATCCTTTTCCTCAAGATGCTTGTCCTCCTCCGCCATTGCCGCATGCGCCCAGACCTCCTCAACCGAGCGACTGGCTTGCGCCGCTGACATTTCCACTCCCAAATCCGGCGCACAGTTTTTACACAATCCTCTCTTCTCGTTCCAGCAACTCTTCCGGCAAACCCAACTGGAACAGCGGGGGCACTGTGCAAACGAAGGTCGCGTTTCCTCCGAAGCCTCCTTGAAAGCATCGTCATGAGCTCGCTGCCATGCCGCAGAACGCACCCGCTCACCCACATCCGCTGCACGGCTAAAGACGCCGCCAAACAACCCGCTAGCCGCGTCTAGCACCGAAGCTGCCGTTCCGGTAGCCCAGGCGCTGAAGCGCGTCCGAAAACCTGAGCCGCAACGATCGCAGTGAAACTCGAACTGAAAACCGCGGTCAGTGCTCAAATCACTGTAATTGGAAGTAAAGGCAATCCGATCTTCTATGAACCTTGCTCCTCCATAGGATATCCAGATCAAATAGCAGGACTACGGGCATTATACACCCGCTACATCCTACCGCCAAAATCTGCACTACTGCCCTATACTCCACCATCGCGCGCCAGCGGGAGAATCAAACAACTCGGACCGCCACCGCCTTTCACAAACTCAAATAGATCAAGCGCATGAACCTTGATTCCCGCACGCAGTAACGCCGCAATCGCCGGTTCGTTATGTTGCTCCGCTATGACCTCAGCCGGTCCCAGCGTAATCACGTTGCCGCCGATGAAATCGCGCCCTGATAGTTCCACCACCTCAAAGCCTGCCAACACACCCTCTGGCAGCACATCGGTGCCCGCCACGATTTGGTGCGGTCCAATCACACTCATCACACCACCCAAATGCAAAGCAGGAGCAGGTACAGGTATCACCCGTACAGCGTAGCCCAAGGCTCCTAACAATACGCTGAGTTGACGCACACCCGCTGCGTTGGTTCGCCCCGAAAGCCCGACAAAGGCAACGTCACCGGCAAGGATAACATCGCCTCCCTCTGCGGTACCCGGCGCTTCGATGTGACCGATCTCTGGAACCCCAAGCGCGGCTAACGCTGCTGCCATCCAGCTCACCTCGCCCTGGCGTGTCGGCAATCCCATCCGCATACGAATGAAGCCCGACGCCGTCCCAACCGCCACATCCTGGACAAAAACGGCATTCGGCTGACCAGACGGCTCTTCAAGCACGGTCACCTCTGCGCCACAAGCTGCAAGTGTCTCCTGCAATAAGTGGTGCTGTTTCAGGGCTGCTACGGCATCAATCGTCGCACGGAAGTTGTGCGCAGAGAGATCATCCGCTCCCACGCCGAAAAACGCCGGTCCCGGCGTGCAAATCACCACTTTGCGCAAGAACGCACCCTCATGGTAAGCCATCACGGTCACCTCCCCGAGACAAATCCACCATGCAACAAAGATGGGAGATCGCGCCGGTGGAGTTCCGACAGAAATCTCCCATCAACGTTTACAACTGGCAGTCTTTAACACGGAAAATGCTACCCTGCACAATGGCTAGCTTTCCGTGCTCTCCCAAACCCCGCCCCAATGTCAATACTTCTCTGGAACAAAAGTCTGATCGGTAATCGGCGGGCGCACATAGCCAGTGTCTTCCTGACGTGGCGGCAGTTGCATCGGCTCAGGTGTCAAATCCCGGTAGGGAATCAGGGTCAGGAAGTGACTGATGCAATTCAAACGCGCACGCTTTTTGTTATCGGCATTTACCACATACCAGGGCGCCTGTTTGATATCCGTGTATTTAAACATCTCATCCTTGGCTCTGGAATACTCGACCCAACGGGTGCGTGATTCCAGGTCCATCGGGCTGAGTTTCCAGCGCCGGGTGGGATCATCTAACCGCGCCTGGAAGCGCTGCTCCTGCTCTGCGTCACTCACTGAGAACCAATACTTCACCAGAATGATGCCTGAACGCACCAACATCCGTTCAAACTCTGGGGCAGAGCGGAGGAATTCCCGATACTCTTCCTCGGTGCAGAAACCCATCACCCGTTCCACACCTGCACGATTATACCAACTGCGATCGAAGAACACAATCTCGCCCGCTGCCGGCAGGTGGGGTACATAACGCTGGAAATACCACTGAGTCTTCTCACGCTCGGTAGGCACACCCAAAGCAACCACACGCGCATAGCGAGGATTTAGCGGTTCGGTAAAGCGCTTGATCGTTCCCCCCTTGCCCGCCGCGTCGCGGCCTTCAAAAAGCGCCACAATTTTGAGGCCCTCTTGCTTGACCCATCCCTGCAACTTGACCAGCTCGATGTGCAACTTCCGCAGCTCGCGGTAGTAGTCGCGGCTAGAGATGCTCTTGATCTTCTCCCGGGTGGCTTCCGAGAGATCTGATGCCTCAGGTTTCGGTTCAGCAGGCTTCTCGGCTACAACCGGCGCCTTCGGGCTTTCCGCATCCTTTTTCTGCTTCTTCTTCCCCATAATGATGACCTCCTTTCAAAACAATCGTGGATGGCATTTGAAGGTTTCAAGTCAAAAGTGCAGGGCACCGCGACATCAGATGTTCGTCCGAGAAAGCGGAAAGTTGCAGTGTCGCGCGCCTGAAATATTGCTTTTAGTGTAGCACACCATAGCAAAATTGACAAGAATAGGCGCTGCGTGAGCAGGAGCACAGGTTTTAAAAAATGCGAGAAATGAGGTATCCTGTAGTTATACCTGAAAGGGAAAGGATACCGCATGAGTAGTGCCGAGCGCAATCGAGAGTGGTATATCTTCACGGAGAATCGAGCTGCTGTCATTGCCCAGTTGGAACGCGGCGCGTGTGATGGGATTCTCCCCGCAGCGCGGGGGTTTATGGATAATTTCGCCGAGTTCTGTTTGGAAGCCGGGGTGCTGGAAGTATTCGAGAGTTTTCGTGATCCGCGAGCGCGGCGGAGTATTCCCATGTTTTTCTTCTGCAATACGCTGGTGTATCGTCCTTTGTTTCACCTACCGCGCTTGAAACCGATCGAGCGCACCCTGTTTCGCTCGCCTTACATCCTGCGACAGTTGGGGTTTAATGCCCAGCAAATCGCGGCGGGGTTCTATCAGACCGAGACCGGGACCCTTCCGTTCAGCGCCCAAACGATCGCCGATGCCTTCGCGCGGGCAGAGGCCGCAGATTTTCTGGAGAATCAGCAAGCCATGCTGCGCGCCTTGTGGAGTTATTGTCCGGGACAATTTCAGACGGCCTTGTGGGCCATGGATAGCGTGCACTTTCGGGTGCCGCGCGGGGCGCATACTCCGGCGCAGGAATTCAAGGCTTGCGTTCTGGGAGTATGGCAGAACCAGGTGGTCTGGCCGCTGTTGTGGCTGTTCGTGGAACCGGACGAAGCCGAGATCACGGTCGGTCGCAAGTTGATTGCTGCCGCGGAAAGCGTGCTGGGCGTGGGCGCGATCCAGCACTTACTCGTGGATCGCGGCTATCTCGATGGTGCTTGGCTGACCGAGTTACACCAGCGGGGGACACGCGTCACGATGGGCGTGCGCGAGGGCATGTTGATTCTGGAAGAAATGCAGAATCTGAGTCAAATCGCGGGCATGAAATGGGAAACCGCCGCACCGCCTAAACTGCACGTTGAACCCCTACCACAACGTGCGATCATGAGTTTCACTGCCTTGGAAGCGGAATGGGCCACCTGCGAAGCTCCACTTTCGGGCTGTTTGATCCGCGATACCTACCCTGACCAAGTGCGCTACCGCGGTTTGGTGACCACCGAGCCGGATATCGCGGCTTGCGACATCTTGCGCGACGACCGACTTCGCTGGACTGAGGAAGAAGTCTTCATGACCCTGACCCGTTATTGGCACTTTGATGACCTCCCGCCCTGTCGCCTGGGCGTAGCCTATGCGTTGGTCCACTTTACCCTGGTCGCCTTTACGCTGCTAGGATTCTATCTCCAAGAAACAGATGCCGCCGCCGAGATCACCTCTTGGAATATGGCGCCCCCGCCACTGCCGCTGCCGGAACGGGAGTTAGCCGTCTATGCTGGCCCTTACTTTACCTTGCTGTTACCCAGTGAACTCATCACCATCATCCTCAAGCATATTGATGCCTGGCAAGCTAACCAGGAGCAACTTCTCATGGCACTCCGCTACGCTGAGGGCAATACTTAAAACCTGTGCTCCTGGGAGGGTTGCGATTCTGCTTGCTTCTGGTATCATCAATGGCAATGTGCAGAGCAATCGGTCGTAAACCCATGTATGTAATGATTCTGGTGACCGCAGCAGTTGCCGCCGCGTTGACACTGCTCCTTTACCACGATGCCTTGCAGCTACCTCTCTGGGCTGATGATTTGCTCCAGGTCCCCTGGGTCAAGGCAACTCCCCTGCGAGACTTGTGGCGCACCGTAGGTCCCTATGAAGATTATCGCCCCCTGCACTTCAGCCTATGGCGCGGGATAGTTGTGCTCACCGGCGCACTCGCGCCGGCAACCCTGCACTTGCTCAATCTGGTGGGGCATGGACTGAGCAGCCTGCTGGTGGGATTGCTCGCGGCGCGCATCTCCAAGCGCCCGTTTGTCGCGGCACTGCTTGGGGTAAGTTTCTTCGGCTTGTTTCCGTTCGCCTACGATACGGTGCTATGGGTCAGCTCGTTCTCGTATCCGCTGAGCCTCATCCTCACGGTATCGGCAGTGCTTCTATATTCCACAGCGCGCGAGACCGGCAAAGTGAGCCTGTATATCCCGGTGCTGCTGCTCACGGCGCTGGCAGGGTTCGCCTATGAGGGGGGCGTGATGGCAGGACCCAGTGTGCTGCTGGCTGAAATCTGCCTGCAGCAACGCCCATTTTCACGGTGGAGCCTGGTTGTATTTGCCGCCTCAATGCTCCCCTTTGCCGCCGTCACCGCGGTCTCACCCGCCGTTCCCACGCAATTTCTCACGGGCCTGCACCCCATTTACAATCTCGTCATCGCGCTGCAATGTCTAATCTTTCCCCTGGCGCCGCTGGCGATGCCCCTGGCGCAGGTGACCGGACGTAGCGCCATCGCCATCCTGGTCCTTATGGGGCTGCTATGGCTCGCCGGAATCGCGGTGTTGAGCTGGCAACGGCGACAGCAGCGCGTCATGCTCTTTGGACTGGGCTGGACCGTGTTGTGGAGCCTGATTCCGCTCAGCACGCAAGCCTTCAACTGGTATCGCGACCCTCCGCGCGTATTCTATCTTAGCGCCGTAGGCATCGCGGTGATTTGGGCCTGTTTGCTAGAGCAGCTTCCGCCGCAACGGTGGTCGCAGCGTTGGCGAGTGGCAATGCAAAGCCTGCTCAGCCTGATGCTCCTGTTGCCAGGGGGCGTCTTCCTCTATGATGAGGTAGCGCTACACGACCGTATCGGCGACCTGCTTTGGGCGACGGCGCGTGAGGCAGAAACGACGCCGGGCACGCTATTCATCAACCTGCCCGGGCGCATCACCTTTGCCGAGCGACGCTATCCATTGGGACATGAGGGCGCGATTCCACTCCCACCACCTACGAGCGGCGAAATGTTCGTTGCGGTGCACAGCGCCAATGCCCAGACATTCCGTGCGCGCTCAATGAGCGGCTTGTTGCCTCCAGAACTGCCCTACACTATTGAACCAGCAGATTCGCCAGTGAGTGGAGAAGACCTACGCAAGGCGTCACACGTCTTGCTGGTAACCTTCAATGAGCGCGAGATGAGCCTGCTCCCGGCGGGGGCTATACGCGCGCCAGAACCGCTCACAGCTTACCGTGCCGCTTTTCGCCCGCCCACAGAGATTGTGCCCAACGCTGACGTCACAGTCTATCTACTCACCGCGCAGTGTCAATGGAGCGACCCTGACTCCGTCGAAGTAACCATCGAGTGGCAGATTGAAGGCGCGCTCACAGGCTTCTCCACCATGTTCACCCACTGGCTCGCTCCCAATGGCGCACTCGACACGCAAGCCGACGGTGACGCATTGCGCGGTCTCTATCCGCTCACATCCTGGCAGCCCGGAGAGGTGGTGCAAGAGTTCCGAACGTTACGCGGGATCATCACGTCAACAGGGCAAATCGCACTCGGTATCTGGGACCCAGTCGCGGGCGTGCGCTGGCAAGCTACAGATGCCGAGGGCGCTTGGCTCACTGAACAGTACTTCCGGCTGGAGCACTGTAGTGGGTATCCAAGAATTAAGCTCCCGCCGCCCGAAAACGATCCCGCATAGCATCGCAATGATTTTTGGACAAATTCTGAGGACACTAGATGAGAACAGGCAAAAGTAACTTGGCGATCCGCCTGGTATTGCTCGCATACTTAACACTGGGCGCATGGTACAGCATCGCCAGCCCAATCTTCGAAATATCCGACGAGGTCTGGCATTATCCCATGGTACAGCACATCGCCGCGCACAGACAGCTGCCTGTACAGACGCTTGAACCAGGCGCGGAGACCGGCCCCTGGCGGCAGGAAGGCAGCCAACCACCGCTCTATTACCTCCTGGCAGCCGGGTTGACTGCGTGGATTGACACATCAGATATGCCAGAGGTACGTCAGATCAACCCGCAAGCTCAGGCTGGTCTCGTACGCGCTGACGCACAGAACATCAACCTGGTCCTCCATGACCCAGCGCGAGAGGCCTTCCCCTGGAGCGGCACAGTTCTGGCGGTGCATCTGATACGCCTCTTCTCGGTGACGTTCGGTGCATGGTCGGTATGGCTGACCTGGAAGATGGTACGGCGACTCTATCCCGAACCAACGTGGCTGGCAGACACAGCTGCCGCCGCCCATGCCTTCACCCCAATGTTCATCTTCATCAGCGCCTCGGTCAACAACGACGCGCTGGTCATCCCCCTGGCGTCAGCGACCCTCCTGCAATTACTCGTTCTGCTCCAAGAGCCACAACGCTCCTGGAAAACCACCTTGCTGCTGGGAGCAACCCTGGGCGCTGCAATCCTAACGAAGAAAAGCACGCTAGGCCTCGTTCCCCTAACTGCTGCCGCCTCGGTGTGGAGCACCTGGCGAAATGCCGGACGCCCCCATCACGCCACAAGCACCTGGCTGCGTATGCTAGTGGCGCACCTTCTCGGTTGGGGCATACCCATGCTGCTTATTTCCGGATGGTGGTTTGGGCGCAATTATCAACTCTATGGAGATTGGCTAGGACTCAATGCTTTTCTGAATTCGGCGGGAGTTCGGCCCTTTGCACCCACACCATTGGATCTCTGGAACGAACGGTTCTCTTTCCTGGCAGCATATTGGGGTAACTTTGGCGCCCTCAACGTGCTAATGCCCACGTGGATCTATTCGGGACTCAACTACTTGGCACTCATGACCGGGCTGAGCTTATGTAAGCGCTGTTTGCAATGGCTGCGCTCCCCCAAATTCACATACAAGCACCTCTGGCCCTTCTGCTGGGATTCTTTCACCGCGGCCCGCGCCATCGCCTGGGTCTGGCCCGTGACCGTCTTTGTCTCTTTGCTCCGCTGGACCAGTATGACCCTAGCCTCTCAGGGGCGACTGATCTTTCCAGCCATTAGTATCGTCTCCTTGGGACTGGTCTTCGGCGCGAGCAGTTGGATACCCGCGCGGTTTCCCAAAGCCCGTTTTGCGGTAGCATTAGCGCTAACGGGACTCTTCTTCATGCTGAGCGTTAGCGCGCCCTGGCTCTGGATTATGCCGGCGTACCGCGTGCCACCGCCATTGACCGAGACCGAGCGCGCTGCCATACCCTATCCAGTGAATGCAACCTTTGACGAGGCGCTAAAACTACTGGGACATACTGCCGTCGCCGACAACATCCACCCAGGCGAAACGCTCACGCTGGAGCTCTACTGGGAAGCCTTACGCCCCACCACCGAAGACCACCTTATCTTCATCCATCTCCTCGGCGAAGGTGGACGCATTGTCGCCCAATATGATGGCTTCCCGAAACGAGGTCTCCGCTCGACGAACAGCCTGCAGGCAGGCGCAGCCTGGGTCGAACGCTATTCGCTCACAGTACCCCGCATCGCCAACACACCCGATACCCTCAGCATATCTATAGGTGTATATAACAGAGCGAGCGGCGTCCGCATGCTCACGCAGCAAGGCACCGACACTGTGCAGTTTGGAGCCATCTACCTGCGCTCCGACCCAGTGCGCAGCGCGCCAGAGTTCACCATGCACTTTGGCAAGGGTATGGCGCTCACCAATTATGTCCTCAGCGCGCCAGGCGTGATGCCCGGTCAAACGCTCCACATCACATTGTTCTGGGAATGCAACGCGCCCATGTCACAAGATTACACGGTTTCGCTCCAGATCATTGATGATCAATGGCATAAGGCGGCCCAAAACGATCATTGGCCGCAGGGCGGAACTGCCCCCACTAGCACGTGGCGCACCGGGCAGAAATTCGAAGACACTATCGCGCTCACTGTGGCGCCAGAAGCGACGCCAGGCATCTACAAACTGTTGCTATCAGTCTACTATATTGATGCTGATGGAGCAATTCAACATCTTCCCATCCAGTGGGAAGCGCACCAGACCCCCGTCGACACGGTAACATTGACGCAAGTGCAAGTGAAGGCGCCCGAATGAGACCTTATTGCCGCAAGCCCGCCCAGCGCACACAAACAGCGGAGATTTACTCGCTGCTCCTGATAACCGCGGTTGCTGCGCTTTTCTTCTGGCCCGTGTGGATTGCCGGACACACTTTTCCACAGGGCGGCGGCGATTTGTGGGGACAGCTCTACCCGGTATGGAACTATGCGGCACAGTGGATACGGAGTGGCATCTTCCCGCTATGGAGTACGCGCATGCTGGCGGGCGATCCGATCATCGCTGAGGCGCAATACGGCCTGCTCAACCCGCTGAACTGGCCGCTGTTTTTGTTCTCACCGATTCCCGACAAGCTAGTGCTGCTGCGCGGCGTATTTCCGCTCTGGTGGGCAGGTGTAGGTCTATACGCCTATTTACGTCGCAGTCAGCTCTGGGGCTTGCACCGCAGCGCAGCGCTAACGGGCGCCGTTGCCTACATGCTGTGCGATTCCTTTATCATCCATCTAGGGCATCCACAATTTAACGATGCGATGAGCTGGCTGCCATGGACACTCTGGGCAGTCGAATGCGCGGCGCGGCGCGCGCGCGCCATCCCGCTAGCCGCCGGCGCGCTGGCGCTGATCATCCTCTCCGGACATGGACAGGCCTCGCTGTATAGTGCACTGGCGGTAGGCGTCGCTGCCCTCTGGCAGCTACCAGCCCACGATACACGCACTTCAACCAAACGCGGAGGGCGCTTGTTCCTGGTGGGACTGATTGCGGCGCTGCTAGTAGCGCCGGCGCTACTACCGGGCCTGGAGCGTCTGCCCTTTACGGTGCGCGGCCAAACGCCCACAGCTGAGCGCGGCGGCGCGCAGCTCACGCTCAACGGACTGATTGATTTGGTGACGCCGCTATATCACGGGCGCGGCGTGCGCGGTTCATGGCTGGGCTGGGCGCGAATGGAAACAGGCTATATAGGTTTGACAGGGCTGTTGCTGGCAGGGTTGGGGCTGGCAGCAAGCCTGAAAACACGGCGCGCCTGGTTCACCTTGCTGCTGGGTGGATTGGCTTATAGTTATGCGCGCGGTTACGAGGGCCCAATCTATCCCCATCTGGCAGAGCTGCCCATCTTTGCCGAATCATGGCGTACAGTGCGTGCCATCTTTGTGCTCTCACTGGCGCTGGCTTGTGCGGCAGCATTAGGTATGCAAGCGCTCGACGCTACGCACCGCAAGGCGCTACGATGTAGCGCGCCTGTGATAGGATTGTTGGGAGCCGTGCTCTGGTTCGGCGCACCGGGCTGGTTAGCAACAGTACCCGCCGGTGCGCCACAGGCACAGGCGCTCACAGGATTGCGGCTCGCGGCAGCGCTCTGCGCTGGCAATGCACTCTGGTACCTCATCGGCAGCTGGCGCCCGGCGCTAAGCCGTGCTGGCTTGCTACTCTTATTGATCACAGAACTGGTAGCATCAGGTGCACTCGTCGAGACTGAAGCACGCGCCGCCAATCCGGAGCCGTATGCAGATGCGCTCGCGTTCTTGCGCAGCGATCCGGGCTGGTTCCGCGTGGATATCGATGCAGCGGCGCGAGGTCTGTGGTCGCCGTCAGGGCTGCAAGCGGACGGTTTCGATGTACCGCAGAGCACAGGCAATCCAATGGATCTGCAAAATGCATTACAGTTCTACTGGAGCATCCCAGACAAAGGCGCACCCGCGTATCAGCTCTTCGGCGCTAAATACATTATCGTCCCCAAAGGGGCGCAACCAGGCGGCGCGGGAATCTGGCCAGTGTATACCGGCAATCCCTGGATGGATATTCACCTGAACACCAACACGCTCAATCGCGTCTGGTTAGTGTATGAAACCCAAAGCGTCGCCGATACTGGCGCAGCGATGTTGGCAACGCTGGATCCCAGCTTCAATCCCAGGCGTACGGCGATTATCGAACAGGGGCCAAATTTGCATGGCAGCGGTGAGCATACGCTGGAAGTGCTGGCTTATGGCCCTAACCGCACCGAGTTCAGAATTCATACTACGGAAACCGGGTTGTTCGTTCTCTCCGACACATATTACCCCGGCTGGGAAGCTCACCTCGATGGCCAAGCCACACCCATCTACCGCGTCAACGCTATCTTTCGTGGAGTCGTCGTGCCGGAAGGCACGCATCACCTGACGCTGCGCTATCGCCCCAGAGCATTCAAGGTGGGCTTGGGGCTGGCAAGTATGGCTGGGATTCTGCTGATGTTTCTCCAGACGCGCCGAAGAAACCGGCGCGCGCATCCTGATAGTGCGAGCGCAACACCACGATGAAAGTAACACGCATTGCTATGTCGCGATGGTTGATCCCAGTCGCTCTGGTGGGACTAGCCGCAGTGCTGCGTCTCCCCACTCTCGATGCGCAATCCTTTTGGATTGACGAAGGCTACGCTGTGTGGTTCATCGATCGCCCACTGAGCGAAGCCCTCCGCATGATCATCACACCCGAAAACAACGGGCCTTTGTATTTCTTGCTTCTGTGGGGCTGGCACCGCCTGGGTGGACCCACAGATTTCGCCGTACGCTATCTATCGGCGCTGTGCAGCGTCCTGAGCGTTGCCGTTCTCTGGCAATTGGGGCGCGCCTGGTTCAACCGACGGACGGCAGACTGGGCCGCGCTATTGATGGCAGTTTCGCCATTCGCCATTTGGTACGCGCAAGAGGCAAAAATGTACGCGCTGCATATACTACTGGCAGCGCTGACCACATTATTGCTCACCCGTGCGCTGCGCCGGATGCGCTGGTACAACTGGTTAGCCTATGTGATCTGCGTCAATTTACTGGCCTACAGCCACTTTTTTGGCGCCTTCACTATCGTCGCACAGGGGATTCTGACGCTCATCACCACCTGGCGCGATTGGCGCCGGCTTTGCGCCTATGTGGGAGCGATGCTGTTGTCGGCGCTCCCGTATCTTCCCGTGCTACGCTTTGCCTGGGCGATGCTGCCCACGTTCCAGATGAACGATCCCAGCAAACATTTCGCGCCGCTGCCGCAAGTGCTGCGCGAACTGCTGATCGAATTCAGTGTCCGCGCCTGGAGCTGGAAGTACGAAGCATTCTGGTTGGGTGGACTCGCAGCGTTGCTCACGTTGGGTGTGCTCGCTGCATGGCGACAGAGCTGGCGGAAAGGCGCCTGGCTCGCCGGGCTGCTGCTATTGCCGGTGCTGATCTTCTATCCTGTATCACTGAAGGTTTCAGTCTTCACGCCCAAATACCTTAGTGCGATTTTCCCTATCTTGCTGCTAGTACTGGCGTCAGCCGTTGAAGCTCTGCGCCGCCGCCATACGCTGCTCGCGCTTGGAGTATTGGGTGTGCTTTTACTGGGACAAACACACGCTAATCTGCGCGATCTGAACGATCCGGCATTCCAACGCACCGATTGGCGCTTTGTGGCGCGCTATCTCACAGAACACGGCACACCCGATGACATTATTGTCATCTACACCGATTACATGGATCGGATGCTCGGCCGGTATTATAAGGGACCGATCAAAATCCTCGCCTATCCTTATGATCCCAAAGCGCCAGAACCGCTGTATGCGCGCCTGCAAAGCGAGAATTTCAGGCGACTCTGGTTGGTGCTGCACCACGACCGCATCTACGCACCCGATCACCGGCTGATCGAGGCGGCGGGCGA
>JAKJAC010000026.1:290-8467 GCA_022707705.1 Chloroflexota bacterium | reverse complement strand
CCCCACCGTCGGGCAAATACAATTGTTCGGTTTTGCCATGAACTGGCGTCACGCGCAGCTACCCAAAGCGGCCACGCCAATGGATGTGGCTTTCGATAATGGATTGCGCCTTGTCGGCTATCAGGTAGACGCACAGCGCTTGCCCGCCACGGAGCGCGTAAGCCACCCGCCCAGCAATTGGATTCATCTGACAACGTACTGGCAACGCGAGGCAACCACGATTCCGGAAAACTTCCACCTCATCGGCTTACTCACAGATGCGGGCGGCGGCGTATGGGGTCGCGAGCTGGGTTATTTCCCTACAGTCTTCAGCTTCGATCCGCCAGCGCAGTGGTCTCCTACCGCCATCATCGAAGCGCACCTCGACATCAACCTCAATCCCATCACGCCGCCAGGGCAGTACCAGTTATACCTGGCGCTGGAGTCCGATACTGGGGAGCGCATTCCATTGGTCACCGGCGGGTTTGAAGCGCCGCTAACCGTTATCGAGATCATTGAGTAAAAGCATGCGATGAAAAAATCTCCCCGCTATCTTATTACTGGACTCTTGATTCTACTACTAGCAGCAATGCTGCGCCTGGGCGCCTTTCACGAAGCGCTTATTGGAGCCGATCAAACTTCCATTTTAGAGGGGGCAGTGCTTATTGCCGACAGAATCACTTTCCCATTGACCGGGATGAAATCTTCAATCGGCGTCATGCAACCTCCTGCAACTCTATATCTGGCAGCATTACCGTTGCTATTGGTACGGCGCGTCATTGCGATCAAATTCTTTTTTTCAGTGTTGGATCTATTGGCTATCGCTTTGCTCTACCGCGCGGTGGGGCGCGTGTACGGCCCACGCGCCGCGTGGATTGCAACGCTGCTTTATGCCGCCAACCCATGGGTAGTGGAATTCAACCGCTGGATCTGGTATCAAACGCTGATTCCCACTTTTGCCACAATCGCGTGCGCGGCGCTACTCATGGCTCTAACACCACAGACGCGCCGCCCCAACATATCATTGGCAGCAGCATTGCTTGCAGCAACATTGATGGGATTGGTGCATCTTGTAGCCGGAATTTGGACGCCTGTGTTGTTTCTGGTCGCTGCTTTTGCGACGATACGACGGCGGTTATGGCGAGGTTTTAGCGCCGGCTTCATACTGAGTCTGAGCGCCGCCTACCCCTATCTGCGGTATCTGCTGCTCACACGCGGCGCAGATTTGATGATGCTCTTAAGCGGCAGAAGCAGCGCCCGCACCTGGAACAGTTTTGCATACCGGCTAAGTTTTGAACTCCTCGGCGGGAAGGAAGTCTTGAGCACGCCGCGCCATCCATTATGGGCCGATTCAGTGTATGCGCCCGACATACTCTATTATCTTGTCCCCACCTTAATTGTAGTCGCTATTGGTGGCATCCTTTGGCAATGGGCGCACAAAAAACAAACGCCAGCGGAAAGTCAGCTAGTGCTAATAGGATGGACTCTACTTGCGCCAACAGTTTTCATCTTCTTTTCCTTTCACCTGCAACACTTCTATTTGATCCTCCTATTCCCAGCCCCTTATGTTTTGTTAGCCAGTTGGTTGGGAAACTTACGCTCAACAAACGCAATTGGCCGTTGGGCAACTCTGGTATTGAACCTAACGCTATTGGGCATAGCTCTGTGGTGGAGTTATCTGTGGGGTGTGCGTATCGCTTATGAGAAACAAGGATTATTGCGCGCCCCCACCCGCGCCTGGCTGATGGATGCGACGGCAGAAAGTGCAGCGCGTTATTTGGAGGCGATGCCTGAAGCAGAGTTCCTGATATTGGTGAACTTTGACGGAGAAGATTTCTCAGCATTCGATTGGGTGCCCAATTTCATTCACTCCGAGCGTGCACGCATAGCGCCGGCGGGCGAGGGATTCATCCTTCCTGCGCGTCCAGCCTGTTATTTACTAGGTCCCGGTGTAGAGCTTGCCATCCATGCCACGCCGCTTATGGAAACAGGGGCAAAGCCACATCCAGAGTTGGCAGCAACTGCAGCGCTTCCCTGGTCAATCTATTGCACACCGCCTCCCACACATGTCCCCGAGCCAGTAGCAACATGGCAAAATGGTATGACGCTCCTAAACGCCACGGTTACGGGCGACCGGCAACCCGGCGGAGCATTGATACTCACGTACACCTGGCTGTATACCGGGGTTGCTCCAACCCATACCTATCACCTATTCAACCATCTGCTACTGAACGGCGAGCTGATAGCGCAAGTGGATGGGCGCGGCGTGCCTACACGTTACTGGCGATCTGGTGATCAACTAACAACCTATTTCACATTACCATTGCCGGAAGAACTGCCCACGGGAACAACCCAACTTCTGGTGGGATTCTACACCTGGCCAGGGCTCGAGCGGATAGATCTTAGCGATAACGCTCCTGCCTTCAGCGTAATCACATGGGGAGAATAATCATCCGAACTGCTACTAGCATCCGCTTAGTCATGCTGCTGCTGCTGTTGCTGGCTTTTTTCGCCCAGGGGTTGAAGCACATCCGCAGCGCCTCGCTCACCTTCGATGAAGGACCACATCTGGCGGTGGGTTATACGACCTTGCGCACGGGCGATTTCCGCCTGCAACCGGTTCATATCCATCCACCGCTGGCAAACGTGTTCGCGGCGCTGCCGCTGCTCTTGCAAGACGACCTACCCGACCCACGTGCGATTGATGGGTGGGACATCGCCAGTCTCTCAGCCATCACGGATGCGATTGTGTGGCAGTATCCGCACCCGGAGCGATTGGCGCTCGCGGGTAGGTTGCCCATCCTCTGGCTAGGAGTGTTGCTGGGCGCGCTGATCTGCCGTTGGGCGTGGGATCGCGGCGGCGGCAAGACCGGGTTGCTGGCATTGGCGCTCTACGCTTTCGACCCCAACAGCATCGCGCACGGTACACTGATCACGACGGATATGGCAGCAACGTTTCTCATGGTGGCGACGCTGTATGCGGCGAAGCGGCAGAGTGAGAAAGCGAAAAAACGGGAAAGCGAAGCGGCGGGAAAGCGGAAGAGCGAGAACGTAGGGAGGCGAGAGCGCGAAGATTTGATGGGGTGGATGGGCGTGGGGGTGTTACTAGGGCTGGCGTTACTGGCAAAAGTCTCGGCGTTGATGCTGGTCCCGGTGCTGCTGGTCATCGTCGCCGGTGCGGCGCTAAAGAGCGCTAATTCGCACAACCCGCGGTTGGCGTTGCAGGTTTCACAGTTTGCGCGGCGCGCCGTGGCTCTGGCGCTTCCGGCGGTGCTGGCGGTGTGGGCAGGCTATGGCTTCGAAACCGGCAGCGTTGCGGGGCTACCCTTTGCCATTCCAGCGGCGACACACCTCAAGATTTACCAATCGCTGCAGAAGCACTATGAGCTAGGGCATCCTACGTTCCTGTTAGGACAGGTGCGCTCACAGGGCTGGTGGTATTACTTCCCCATCGCTTTTGTACTGAAGACACCGTTGCCGATTCTGATTGGCGCCGCGTATGGGCTGTGCCGGTGGGTTTACCTGGCGCTGCGGCAGCGGCGCGCCAAACCGCGCGCGACTTTACTGCTCACGCAGCACCCGAGTGAACCTGCGACGCTGGCATTCTACATCTTCCCTATCGCTTACGCCGCCACAAGTCTGTTCAGCACGGTCAACCTCGGCTACCGGCATTTGCTGCCCCTGTTGCCGTTTGTAATCATTGGCGTTGCAGGCTCTTGGCGCGGGTCACATCGCACACGACCCGCAGGCCGTGTGCGATCCGCAGGTCGCGTGGCGCAAGTCTCGCTGCTCCTCTGGCTTATTTGGGGCACGCTCGCGGTGGCGCCGGATTACCTGGCTTTCTTCAACGAAATTGCGGGAGGACCGGCGGGCGGCTATCGAGCTCTAGTGGATTCCAATCTGGATTGGGGGCAGAATCTGTGGCAGCTGCGGGATTGGATGACGGAGCACGCTGTGGATGCGGTCTTTTATGCGCACTATAGCCCCGCAAATCCCGAAGCCTACGGCATTCAGGCGAACTTTCTGCCGCCAGACCCGCGCGCCGGCGCTTTCACGCCCTGGCAACCGGCTCCGGGGTTTTACGCCATCGGGGCAACGGTGCTGCAGGGTCCCTATGCACCCGACCCGAATTTCTACGCCTGGTTCAGAAGCCGCGAACCGGTAGCCCGGTTGGGGCACGCGCTGTGGATCTATGAAGTAACACCAGACGCGCCGTTCACATACGCAGTTCTCTGCGCTGAGGCGGGGCTTTCACCCGAACAAGTCCGCGCGAACCTGGGACAGCCTGTCCTGCGAATCCTTCAACCGGATTGCAGCACGGCAGAGGTCTATGCGCAGGGACCAGGCATCAACATCGTCACAACAGCAAGTTCCCGCGGCGCACAGCCCGAGTTCACCCTCCGCGCTCCCGATGGCGCGGATAGCATTCGTATCTACCGGATAGAGACTACCCCAACCCCAACTCACCCTTATCCGATAATGACAAACGGACCGTTGGATTTCCTGGGTTATGATATTGTCGCCACGGGCACAACCACCAAACTACATACATACTGGCGAGTTACGAAACGCCCCGACCGTCTGCTCTCGCTAATGGCACACCTCGTCGCTGCAGATGGAACACCGTTGGCAATAGGCGACGGCATGGGTTTTCCAATTGACCAATGGAACAAGAATGATATAATCGTTCAACAGCACCTTTTTCACATCACCAGCAATACAAACCAAACCTTTCACATTGGAGGATATTGGCTTGACACAATGGAGCGCTGGTTATCGGAAAAAGGCAAGGACTACTGGAGAATAGAAACCGCAAATTGAAAGGAGCTCGTTTTAATATGAAGCATCGACGATATCTGCTGTATTTTCTAATTTTTTGCGCGATCATCATGTCAGGTGTGAGTTCAACTGCCTCCGTCTCAGAAATCACGGCTTTGCAGGAAAATGTACTGGTCAATGGCGACTTTGAGGTTGAAGACCCCTCCACGCACGGGTTTATTTGGTATTACCCCAATCACTATGTGGCAGTCTCCTGGTATCGTTGGTGGGTCAACAAGTGGCCCTCACAAATCCCCGAATATGATGACATGCGACCCACAGGGCGCTGGGCGCCAGTCAGCGGCAGACATGGACAGGTCTATTTCAAATGGGGCGCGCGTTATGAAGCAGGTATCTATCAAGTGATTCAAAACGTTATCCCGTGTGTGCCATACGAGTTTTCCATGTATGCGCGCTCAACTGGAAACGCTGGAACACAGCCCCACGCGCGCATCGGTCTTGATCCACAGGGAACGCAAATCACCTCAGACCATGTGCATAATGATATTCTGAGTTGGCCGCCCTATTTACAGTGGTCGAGTGAGCAGACTAATCTGTTCACCTGGGAACAGCTGAAGGTAACTGCGGAACCATTGGGCACTCGATTAATGGCCATGACTTACGCGCATCCATCGTATGAAGGTCCCCTTACACCCTGGTTTGACACCTGGTGGGATAATGGCGCTCTACATCAGTTAAGCTTCCCAGATGGGAAACTGCCCGCACCCAGCTCTTGGGACCCGAATGACAATATTCAGAATGTGAGCTACGTACCGCAAGGCGACCAGCTGGTTGTAAGTTGGAATACTCCGATGCCAGCATCTACACAAGTCTGGTATGATTTTGAAACCCCCGGCGAAGCCATTACAACGACCCTACCCTTCACCTACACCAACTACCTGCCGCTAGTTTCAAAGACGACCGTACCGCGCGCCACAACGCTAAACTTACAACCCACCACTAATCACACTGCGAGCATTCCCCTTAGCAGTATGGAATCAGGAACCCGTATCACGCTATGGGTGCTCTCGCGTCGTCCGGGCACCGAGGCTTGTATTACGGAAGGGCGTGGACCGTTTGAATATATTCTGCCATAGATAATGCCTTAGAATGTTTCGGAAATTCGTCTTGGTCCGCGATTTGCACCTAAAGGCGCGGCTTTGGAAATCGCTTTTCGTTGGCGGGCTGCGCCCGCCAACGAAAAACACCCTGTAGGAAGCAACTTTGACCGGAAAGCCTGGCAGGGCGTCGCCGCCATGATGTTTGGATAGGTCCTTAGAAATAACTTATCGAGTTTACACAATTGTCTGCTAATGTCAGTCGCAAAGGTCAGGGCTGGGTTCATCTGGCGGTATTGTGCGCGTTGTTCGCTCTGTTGCTCGACAATGCCACGCAGCTGTCAGCAACCGTAGATGAGGGTTTTCATATTACCAGCGGCTACGAATATTTGCGCACCGGGCAGTTGCACCTCTTCGATGAGCACCCGCCGGTGGCAAAAGCACTCTTCGCCTGGCCGCTCTTTTTTGTGTCTGACCTGACACTGCCAGAGGTCACTCTTGCCTATACACAAGGCGACCTTATTGCGACAACGCAGGAAACCCTGCTGGCTTACCGCCCACTAGATCGCGTCATTGTCGCGCCGCGCATTGCCGCGGCACTGTTAGTAGTGCTTCTAGCAGCAACAATTTTCCGTTGTGCCACTACCTATGACAAGTCAAAAGCGGGACTGCTGGCGCTGACGCTCTGTGCACTCGATCCCAATTTCCTTGCACACGGCAGTCTCGCCACAACAGACATGGGGGCAACAGCGTTCAGTTTTTGGGCACTCTGGGCTGGCACCTGCTGGCTGGAACGGCCCACCTGGCGGCGAGGACTGCTCACGGCACTGCTGCTCGGACTGGCGCAAGGAGCCAAACTCACAGCGCTACTCGTGTATCCCGTGCTAGGATTGGGCGTGCTGCTCAACGCAGCGGCGCAGCGGCGTACCTGCGCAGAGTGGAAACAATCTCTGTTTGCCTTTACCGGAATTGTAGGGGGATCATTTTTGGTGTTATGGGCGCTCTATGGCTTTGAGATGCGCCCCGTTGCCGGGCTCTTCAGTGGCACCCTGTCCCTTCCCGCTGCCAGCCACATCGAGCGCTGGCTCCGTCTGCAAAAGAACCTCGTTTATGGCCGCGAAGCCTTCCTGCTCGGGCAAAACTCGATGCACGGCTGGTGGCAATACTTCCCCATTGCCTTTCTGATCAAAACGCCGCTACCCCTGTTACTACTGCTGACCCAGTGGATAATGGGGAGCGCGTACGCGATACTGCGCGCGCTTGTTACAAAACCGACTGCTGCATCACGCAGTATTCCTCACGTATCACACGTTGCGTTTTACCTCTTTCCCCTCCTCTACGCGAGCGCTAGCCTCACCAGCCCACTCAACATTGGTTACCGGCATTTGTTGCCCATGCTGCCATTTTTATATGTTGGAATCGGAGTTGGATGGAGCAGGAAGTATGAAATAGGAAAAAAAACGCGATTGCGTAAGGCGATTCCAAAGCCATATCTTTCCTTACCTCCTTACTCTTTAATCCTTACTGCTCTCCTCGCTTGGCTCGCTCTGGGAACGTTGCGTTTGGCACCGGACCAGCTAAGTTTTTTCAACGAGATTGCCGGCAGCGCAGAGAATGGTTGGCGTTTTCTGGCGGATTCAAATACCGATTGGGGGCAGACCTTCAAGCCACTGGCTAAGTATCAGGAAATGCACGATTTGGCGCCGGTGCAGCTCTCAGCGTTCACTTTCTACGATCCAGCAGCCTATGGCGTAGACTATATCCCCATTGCACCGATGACGGATGCGCCGCCAGTGCTACCCCGCCGCTTCAATCCGGAAGCGGGGATTTACGCCATCAGCGCTACCACACTTGATGGCGTGCCGCTTCCCTATCCAGCTACATTCGATTGGTTCCGGCATCGAGAACCCTTCGAGAAAATCGGCTACGCCATGTTCCTCTACGAAATCAAACCACTGGTGGGTCAATGGCTGGCACAATGTAACGTTCCAGTGGCGCCGCTTAACGGCGCAGTCATTGACGAAGGTTTTGGCATACCCAGTCTGCGCCGCGTCACCTTCGACTGTGAGCAGAGCTGGGTATTACCTGGCGGCGGCGCGCAACCTGGTTGGTACGCCCGCGCCATCCCAGAGCAGACACGCCTGCGCTGGCCCACACCAGATACCCTCCGCGCAGATTTACTGCCGGCGTGGATGGTAAGGTTGCCGTTGAGCGGGCTTACATTGAGCTATCTCCAAACGCGCAATGGAGAGCTACCGGCCTTTGCCGTATGGGAGTGCGCTGCCTGCCAACTGGCAGCGCCAACCGCCCCAACAGAATTAG
>JAKJAC010000026.1:0-280 GCA_022707705.1 Chloroflexota bacterium | reverse complement strand
CCGCCACAAAGGCCGCTGTCCATCATGTTGCATTTGCGCGATGTTGAGGGGGTCCCTATCGCAGTAGGAGATGCGTTAGGCTTTCCCGTGGAGCATTGGCAAATGGGGGACAGTTTTGTGCAACGACACCAAATAAGCATTCCACTAAGTAACGAACCAGGAAAATATACGATAGTTACAAACATATATTGGTTAGAGAATCTCGAACCTCTGTCACCCGCGAATTTCGCAGAAACATTAGACATTCAATAGAAAAGACCAAATAAATCGTAACTATACA
>JAKJAC010000269.1 GCA_022707705.1 Chloroflexota bacterium | reverse complement strand
TAAGCGCTGAGATTTATAACAATCGTACGCTGTGGTTGGCGTTGGGCGTTGTCGGCGCGTTGAGCTATGAGGTTGCGCGGCATTCTTTGTCGAAGCCAAATTCGCGGGCAGTGTTGGAGGTTGAGAATGGGTAATGGGAGATTTTCCTCAGGCCACCATTCTTTCTCTGCCATCACAGGTGTTCTGTCACTCTTGTTATGCGTGGATGTTTTAGGGGTAGCTGATGCGTCTTCTCTATCTCATTGATTCATTATCCGGCGGCGGGGCAGAATCCGTGCTTGTCAACCTGATTCACTATCTATCACAAAGTGAGCCAGAGATTGATTGCCATGTCGCGACACTGTACCCGACATCCGAGAAATATCTGAGGGGGAAAGATTTCCCTGTTCACTGTTTGGATATGCCCTCCAAATATGCGCTTACTGGTGTAAGTCGCTTGAGACGTTTGCTATCTTCTGGACACTTTGATCTGGTGCACGCGCATCTTTTCCCCGCTAATTATCTTGCGGCATTGACCTCGCTGCAACACCCTGATATTCCCTGGCTCTACACCGAGCATAGCATGTGGAACCGCCGCCGGCGGTTTCTTGCGCTGCGTCCGGTTGAGCATATAATTTACTCGCGGTTCCGGCGCATTATTGCGGTCAGCCAGGTGGTAGCCGATAGTCTCACTCGTTGGTTGCCATCAGTACATTCGAAGATTCGGGTGATTCCAAATGGTGTAGCGCTTTCGCAGCTGCCGCATGCCCATCGAGATTGGTCCCCTGGTCACGGGGCGACGCTCCTTTTCGCGGGACGTCTGGAACATGTAAAAGGGGTGGATGTGTTGCTAAAAGCCTTTGCCTTGCTGCCACCACCCATCACGCTCTGGGTTGCTGGTACCGGCTCGCGCCGCGCGCTGTTTGAGCGACTCGCAAGTGACCTAAGGGTATCGGAGCGCGTTCAGTTTCTGGGGTTTCGATCTGATGTACAGCAACTCATGCTCGAAGCGGATTGTCTGGTGTTGCCCTCTCGCTGGGAGGGTCTACCGATGGTGATGCTTGAGGCGATGGCTGTGGGAACGCCGGTGGTTGCTACTGCGGTGGGTGGAATCCCTGAGGTGATTGAGAATGGCGTAACCGGTTGGTTGGCGCCTCCCGAGGACCCCATTGCTTTGGCGCAGGTGTTGTCCGAAGCACTGGAAAATGGTGAAAAGAGACAGCAGATATGCGAATCTGCGCGCGCTCGTATTATGGATTCTTACTCCATCGAAGTCACGGCTCGGAAAACTCTGGCTTTGTATACGGAGCTGTTGAGCGATTCAGATGGCTAATTTCCATCTATACCGATCCGGATTGTGAGTCAAAGCATGGTCAAAGTTGCTCATGTCGCCAGCGTTAGCGGCTCATTGCGTTATCTGCTGCTCAACCAGATGCAAAGCATGCGTGAATCCGGCTATGAGGTGGTTGGCATCTCGGCTCCGGGACCGAGTGTGCCGGTTCTCAAAGAGGCTGGAATTCGCCACATTGCGGTGCCTCTGACCCGTCGTATGACTCCTCTCGCCGACTTGCAGGCTCTTTTCCAACTCTACCGCATCATGCGCCATGAGCGCTTTATTATTGTTCATGGTCACACCCCCAAGGCTGAGCTGTTAGGACAACTCGCCGCGCGTTTGGCGGGAGTTCCCATTGTTGTTGACACTTTCCGCGGCATCTATTACCGCCCTGATATGAATCCTCTTTGGCGTTGGCTCTTTCTGCGCATGGCGAAGATTGCTGCTTCTTGTGCGAATGTGATACTCTGCCAGAGTCGCGAGACTATGGAGATGGCGGTCCGCGAACACATTTGTCCCCCGGAAAAGGTTCGTTATCTGGGTAACGGCATTGATCTCGAACGCTTTGACCCACAGCGTGTGGACCCTGCGGCGATTCAACGAAAACGGCTGGAATTGGGCCTGCCCCAGGGTGTGCCTGTGGTTGGTTTTGTGGGGCGACTGGTGGCGGAAAAAGGTGTATTGGATTTGCTACGGGCTGTACCCCTGGTTCGCAAACACGTGCCAGAAGTGCGCTTTGTCTTTGTCGGTGCGATAGATCAAGATAAAGATGATGCGATTGATCCGGCAACGATTGCTGCTTATAAGCAATCTTCGGGTTGTATCTTTGCCGGGGCGCACACCGAGATGCCAGAGATTTACTCGTTGATGGATGTGTTTGCGCTGCCTTCTTACCGTGAAAGTATGCCCCGTTCCCCGATGGAAGCCGCCGCCATGCATATTCCCTGTGTGTTGACTGATATCCCGGGTTGCCGTGAGGTGGTGACCCCGGGCTATAATGGTTTGTTGACACCACCGGGTGATGCAGGAGCTTTGGCTGATGCACTGGTGACTCTGCTATCTGATAGCGGTCGGGCGCGCCAAATGGGTGTGGCGGGGCGTGCTCAGGCTCTGGAGAATTTCGATGAGCGCGTGATCTTTGCCCGCGTGAAGGCAGAGTATGCGCGTCTGCTTCAGGAGAGAGGTTTGACGGCGCCTAAGCCTGCCACAGCAGATTTAGTTACCAGTAGGGTGCGGGCATAGCTTGGGGGACCTGGGTTTGTTTCCCCATGTGCCTGGAATTTGGGTAGCGGGTAGAGAGTCGCATTGAAGTCATCAGATTTGGTTATCATTGGAGCAGGAGGTGTTGGGCGTTATGTCGCCGAACAACTTCGCACAGTGCCCGAGTGGCGCCAAACGTGGCGTCTTTTGGGTTTTGTGGATGATGATCCCGCGCTCCAAGGACAGGTTATTGACGACCTTGAAGTGCTGGGAAATGTGGATTCTCTAACCCGGTCGCGCCCCTGCGCCGTTATCATCGCTATCGCTGCTTCTCGTTCCAAAAAGCAGCTGCTCTCACGGCTTGAACATGACCACTATTTCGAATATCCCTCTCTCATTCACCCACGTGCCTGGGTCGCCGCTTCAGCCACGCTTGGGAAAGGGGCTTTAGTATATCCAGGGGCGCATATCAATCACCATGTTCACTTGGGTGAATTTGTGACGGTCAATATGGGGGTTGTGTTGGGACACGATACACAAGTGGGGGATTTCTGTTCGATTGCGCCGAACGCTGCACTTGCCGGACATACTCACCTGGGAGTAGGCGTCGAATTTGGCATCAACGCTTGCACCATTCAGAATTGTCATGTGGGTGATTGGTCGCGCATTGGCGCGGGCGCGGTTGTGATTGAGGCTATACCTGAAGCGACAACGGCGGTCGGCGTGCCTGCGCGTCCTCAGGGTATAGCCTGACCGAGAAGTGTGCTGTGAGATCTGATGCTCTTTTACGCTCGCGCGCGTTTTGGCTGAGGGACCGGATCTCGGGCTTCCCCCTTTTGACGCATATTCAGGATATTGCGGCGCAGATGGAAGACTCTGATCTTCGCCAGCGCCGCACGACCGAGCGCCTGCAGGCTCTCTTTCAGCACGCAACAGAAACGACGCGCTTCTATCAGAGATTCCGCGGCGTCTCCTCCTTGGACCTCTTCCCGGTTGTCAGCAAGCACGCGCTCAAAGAGAACTATGCGGCGTTGTTTTCAGACGGCTATCAGCGTTCAGCACTGTTGAAAATTGCGACCTCTGGTTCTTATGGCACGCCGCTCACTTTTTATCTAACGCCCGAGAAAAAACTGCGGCAGCACGCAGAAGTCATCTATTTCGGTCGCTGGGCAGGTTTCGATGTAGGCTTGCGCTATGCGCTGCTCAGCACGGCCAAAGCCAAGCCCGCATGGAAACGCTATCTTTTCAACGAGGTCCATCTCAACCCCAAACGACTGGATGAGCGTTGGTTGTCTATGGTGCGCCGGGCAATCAAACGGCGCGAGGTTCAGATTCTCATAGGACAATCTTCGGCATTGGGGGCACTGGCACAGTATTGCATTGTGTGCGGTGACGCTCCTGAGGTTTTTGCGGTCACCGGTGCGATTGCATTCGGCGAGACTATACCATACAGTGTTCGCCAGAGTGTAGAGCAAGCCTTTGGTGTGCACTTGCTGAGCCGTTATGCCGCCCAGGAGTTGGGGGTGTTGGCGCATGAGAGCCCACAAACAGGAAAACATCTGCTCAATACAGCGAGTTATGTAATCGAGATTCTGGATTTGAAATCTGACACCCCAGCAGCGCCGGGTTCCCTTGGACGTGTGGTCGTGACCGATTTGTTCTCCTACGCCATGCCGCTGATTCGCTACGATACGGGTGACCTGGCAGTGCTCGCGACTGAGTGTACTGGTGTGGGCGCCGTCCCGATGCTGGAGCGACTCGAAGGACGCCAACTTGAGAGCATCTTCGCCGTTGATGGAACCAGGATTTCTCCGTTTGCGATCATGGGCGCCTTGCGTGACCTCCAGCAGGTATTTCAGTATCAGTTTATCCAGACGGGCCCCGTAAACTACGAGCTGCGGTTGGTAGTGCAGCACCCATTTGCCGAGGCGGAAATCATCCGACCACGCCTGCTCCATCTGTTGGGCGCCGCTGCCGATTTGCGTCTTACCTACACTGATGAAATTGCTCCGTTGCCCTCAGGTAAGCGTCCTTGCGTCTTGAGTTATAATCAGGGAACATTCTGATGAGATTTTTGTGGGGATGGCGTGAGGAAGCGTGAGCGATCATCCATTGCTGCGTTATTGGTGGCATGGCGAGCTGGCTGGCTCGCCTGAGATTCTGCTGACCTGGTTCCGCACGGTGCGTCTGTTACCGCTTCTGAGCTGGCGGGCGCAGACCTGTGGCTGGCCTCTGCCTGACGGGCTGCTTCAGACAGCTCGCAGTGAGAGCTATGCTGAAATGGCGCGACAGCAACTGGCGGTGTTGCAGTTACGGGCGCTGGCGGACCTGGCACGGCAGCAGCATTTCACGCCTTTGATTGTCAAAGGTCCCGTGATTGCCGATGCCTACCCCGATCCCGCATTTCGCCCTTATAATGACCTTGATTTATTGCTTCCCCCCGATCAAGCGGATGCATTCCTGGCTGTGTTGACTGCCGGCGATTATCGTCTTGCCATTGATGGCGAGCGTGGGAACCACCTGCTGCCTTTGAGACCCGTGCGCCAAGGCTATGACCTGGAAATTCACACGGCTTTGGGGCATGACCGCGGTATTGAACAGTTTACTTTTGCGGAGTGCATCGTCTCGGCGCGCCCCTGGCAACGCTTTCCTGATTTGTTGACCCTCGATCCTGTCTTGCATGCCCTGTATGTGATTCATCACCTGGTCAATCATCACCAGCTCTCCCTGGGGGTGGCGCCGCTGGCTGATTTGCACTTCTGGACGCGCTCCTGGACGGGCGTTGAGTGGGTAGCGTTGGCTAATCAGGCAAGCGCACGCGATTTGACCCGAAGTGTGCGTTTGGCGCTGGCGTTGATGGCGTGGTTCTGGGATGAACCGCTGCCAACCTGGGTCGTCGAGCGTTTTCCCCCGCCAGAACCACAATTGTTCGACTTGGGAAAGCAGCTGGTGCTCGGTGATTTGGGTGGGCGCACGCCTCGGCTCTGGCGCGACCTGCCGGAGAAAAACCTGCGCGGTTGGACCGCCTATGGCTGGAAGCTGCTGCGTGGGAACCCAGAAGCGCTCCAGAGCTTATCCCGACGGGAACGGTGGCTCTTTTTCTTGCGCCGCCCCTTTTCACTTCTCAAGTTCCACGGTCCCACGCTCTGGCGTTTGTTGCGGGGAGACCGTCGCATACGCGCAACCCTTGCGGCTCAATCCACGCTCACGGATTGGCTAAACAATTCC
>JAKJAC010000268.1:311-5815 GCA_022707705.1 Chloroflexota bacterium | reverse complement strand
GTGCCAGCGCGCCATCCAACGCATCTACTGACGACGTAAGCAACAGCAACGCCCCGCCGAGACGCGTATACCCTGAAGCGAGCAAAATACTCACACCAATTGCCAATCCCAGCCCAATCAGAGTGATCGTATTGGGGTGAAAACCCCAACGGTGTAACACCCGCGCAATCGGGTGCGTGATCACAGACGCCGTCGTGCGTGCCCAATCAGTGAAAGATTCGTATTTTCTTGCCTCTCTCTGCTTCATGCTTTTACCTCTCCGGATGAAAATTCGGCAAATGAAACACCTAGCAATGCCTCCAAATCGGCAATCAAATCGCAAAACCGCGCCGGGGTAAGCTGGTACAAGACCTCTCGCCCGAGGCGTCGCGAACAAACCCCGCCAATCGCAATTCCTTGAGATGCCAAGAAAGCAAAGGCTGGCTGATTCGCAAGGTAGTGCTCAGATCTACCACGTTGGATTCCCCAGTTGCCAACGCAGCCAGAATGCGCAAACGCACAACAGCACGCAAAGCCTGGAAATCGCGCGATAGTCGCCGAACTACGGGCACAAGGTCTTTGGTCACCTGAGCGCGAGTGGTCATATATAAACCATCCTTTGATAAAGATATATTTATATAAATTCTAGGCTGAAATGCGTTCATGTCAAATCTCCAACACCGCAAAGTCTATCTCAGTTGAGGGTAATATGAAACACGCCCAAATACCCCTTTTCTCTTGCAGTTTTTGGTGGGTCAGGCTACAATGGAAGCAGCGGAGGTTTCAGTTTCCATGCCAATTCGACTGCTACCAGAGGATATTGCGGCGCGCATCGCTGCCGGCGAGGTTGTAGAACGCCCCGCATCAGTGGTGAAGGAGCTTGTTGAGAACAGCCTGGATGCCGGCGCCACGCGCATCGAGGTTGAGACTCTCGAAGGCGGGCACAAGCTGCTACGCGTGCGTGATGACGGCGACGGCATAGCTGGAGCGGAAGTCGCGCTCGCCTTTCGACGCCATGCCACGAGCAAACTGGCGACAGCTGAAGATCTCTTCAACATTATAACGCTGGGATTTCGAGGTGAAGCGCTCGCCAGCATTGCTTCAGTCAGTCAGGTCACATGCAGCACAAGGCATACCGCAGAAGTCACAGGAACGCGGCTGCGCATCGCCGGGGGAGAGATCGTAGCCCAAAGTTCTATTGGCTGGCCCAAAGGCACAGAGATATGCGTCGAAGAGCTCTTCTATAACGTGCCGGCGCGTCGCAAATTTCTCCAGACACCTCGAACTGAGAGGCGCCACATTGATGGCTTCGTTACGCGCTACGCCATCGCCTACCCGCATGTCGCGTTCACAGTCATCCATGATGGACAGGAAATGCTGCGCACCACTGGCAACGACGTGCAACGTGAAGCGCTACAACAGGTCTACGGACTGGAACTTGGCGGAAGTCTGCTGGAAATTGCACCAGAATGGGCGGCGGAGGAAGCCCTGCGTGTGCGTGGTTACGTGGGGACCACCACAACCCATCGCTCCAGTCGAGGCTACATCACCCTCTTTGTCAACGGGCGCTGGATCGAGGATATGCGAATGACGTACGCCGTCATCCAGGCTTATCATACGCTGCTTCCTGTCAACCGTTACCCAATCGCATTCCTGCTGCTGGAGATGCTTGCTGAAGATGTAGATGTCAACGTCCATCCAGCCAAGACCGAAGTGCGCTTCCGCGACCCTGACGCGGTATTCCGCGCCGTGCAGCGCGCCGTGCGGGCTACAGTCATCAGCGAAGCCCCAGTAGCCGCGACCTGGCAACCTGACAGCCCCACAGCTCAGGCACCCAACGACACTGACGCGCCGGCACCAGAACACCAGACATCACAAAACCCGCTGTGGGTAGAACTCGCAAGCTTACGGCCAGCACCACAATTCACCCCGCACACAGAAGCCGCTCTCGCACCGACTCGGGCACCCGCCGGGCAACGGGTGCCGCCAACATCACCCGGGGCGAAACTACCGCCGCTCCGTGTCATCGGGCAGGCTGCGACTACCTTCATCATTGCTGAAGGTCCCGATGGGCTATATCTGATTGACCAACATGCGGCCCATGAACGGGTGCTCTATGAACAGCTGCTCACTGCCTGGTCCGAAGGCGGTATCCCCACGCAACCCTTACTGGAACCGGTGAGTGTGCAGCTTGGAGCCGAGGATGCTGCCCGAATCGAAGAACACCTGCCAGCATTGGCGGAGTTGGGGGTTATTGTAGAGCCATTTGGACCCAACAGTTTCCTCGTGCGCTCCATGCCGGCGTCATTGAAGCAAATCGCCCCCCAGGACCTCCTTGCCGATATCGCCGCTGCAGAACTCGACCGCTCGCCGATACGCGAGGGACTGGAAGCGCAAATGGTGCGACGCATCTGCAAACGTGCAGCAATCAAGGCAGGGCAAACGCTCAGCCGCGAGGAGATGGAAGCGCTCATTCGCAGTCTGGAGCAATGCCATGCGCCGCGCACGTGCCCCCATGGACGCCCCACAGTGTTACAAATCTCGGTCGAACAACTCGCTTCGCAGTTCGAGAGGACTTAAGCGAGTTACCATAGCTGTGTATCGGTAGTGTTGTAATCCATCCACCAACGAATTTGACTTGCCGAAAGGAGGAAGAGAATGGCTACTTTTGTGATGCTCTGCAAATTGTCACTCCATTTCCCTGGCGAGGTGAAATCATTAGCACAACTGGACGAGGATCTGGGCAAGCGTCTGGCGGCGGAGTTCCCACAAGCCAAACGTGTCGCCAGCTACGTGTTACTGGGCGAATACGATTTTCTACACATCTTCGACGCGCCGGATGCCACGCAGGCGGCAAAGATTGCACTACTGATTCACTCCCTGGGAATGGGCGCCACAGAGACCTTAACCGCAATTCCCTTTCAGGAATTCCACAACGTGCTTGAGGAGGATTGAGTGCAAGCTGCCCCTACCCCAATACCCACACAGCGCCTGGATGCTTTAGCAAATGAAATTCTGGATATCTACAGCCTCAGCGAGCCGCCAGTACCTATCGAAACGATTATGCAGCACCCACCGAGGAAACTACTGCCTGCGGCGGTAGATATCACCGATCTCTCACTGGTATTCGGAATCAGCGAACACCGCTACGAATACCGCGTTGCAGTCGCACGACTGCTCTACCGGGAGCTTTGCCGCTACAAAGACGAACACAATGAGTCCTTGCCCTACAACAATGATGCGGCACGCTACTTCGCGGCAGTCCTACTCATTCCCGCCGAGTGGGCACTGAGGTACATCCGGCGTCCGCTGATTAACCTGCAACAAATCAGCGAAGCATTCCAAGTGCCCGATTACATGATGGCGAGCCGGCTGGCGCAGATGGGTAAACGCATTCGGGGGATGTGAAGGGGCACGAGCAGTAACCACACGCGCCCTGGCAGTGCGTCAGGGCGCGCATAAGGCGTTGCGTTCCGGCGAAGCGCTTTTCAAATCACGCAGAATTCAGCCCCGCGAGAAGCTGCGTGCGGAATTCTGTGCCAGAGGAAATTGCTTCTTCAGGGCCAATGATCGCGAAAGATAGATTGGGAGTATTGTGCGCCAACCCCACCTGCCCATGGCGATCAACGATGATAATCCCCCCATATCCAGCCACCCGCTGCTCCAACTGCCGGATCAAATGTTCGGCTGCCATCTGCGGCGCCCAACCCTGCACCAACAAATCGCAAGCGGACTTGCTGAGAACCAGCCGCATCAGACGTTCGCCCCAGCCCGTGGCGGCTGCCGCGCCAGCCGTATTATCCGCATAGGCGCCACAGCCCACCAGCGGTGTATCTCCCACGCGTCCAGGGCGTTTATTCGGTGTTCCCCCGGTAGAAGTGGCCACAGCAAGGTTCCCCTCCATATCAAGCGCCACAGCCCCCACAGTATCAGAGGGAAGTTGCATCCCCGGAGGCGTCCAGGTATCTGTGGGTATATCTATCAATGCAGGCAACGGCGCCAAATCCGCAGGATCACATAAGGGAATGCCCAAAGCTTCAGCCCACGCTTCCGCACCTGCGCCGACGACAAAAGCATGTTCCCCGGATTCCATGATCCGACGTGCCAGGGCAATGGGGTTGCGCACTCGTTTTACTGCTGCGACACCGCCCACTTCAAGCGTACAGCCGTTCATAATGAACGCATCCAGCTCTACTTCGCCATTCAGGTTGGTGTGGCTGCCCCGCCCGGCATCATAGACGGGATCATCTTCCAGAATCCGCACTGCAGCCTCCACAGCATCGAGAGCAGGTCCACCAGAGAGCAGCACCTCCCAACCTGCAAACGCCGCCTGCCGGCAACCCGCTTGAAAGGCCTCGCGCAAAGGTGCGGGAATGTGCCATGCACCCCCATGTACCACAATGACCGGTCTTTTCACCAGAGCCTCCTGAACTTCTGCGTCTCATCTGGGGTCTTGCTCAGCTCACGCAAAGTGTGTTGGAGCGTTCGCTTCAATCGTCCCAATACGTTGCGCCTTTGCAGCAGCTGTCACAGTGACCAACCACGCAGTCAACGCTAGCAATATCCCCACATGCAGATGCACGTTGTTGACGAATAGATTATCCACAAGACTATGAACGTTGATCTGTGTCCATGCGCCCACCAGCCCCAACGCCATCCCACGGCGCCATCCAGAGAGACTGCGCGTCGCCTGCCAAAGCCGGCCATAGATGGTAATCAGCAACAACAAATACGCCCCTAAACCAATCACCCCTGTCTCTGCCAACAAGTTGAGATAGAAATTGTGTGCATGTCCCAGGGCATAGGGCCAGTTCGCCAAACGGAACAATGGATAGGCAGCTTCGTAATTCCCAATACCCACACCAGTCCAAAAATGCGTCTCCCACATGCTCAACGCCGCCTGCCAATGCGCCATGCGCTCAATCACAGCGTAGTTTGCATCATTAATGCCCACACCGCGCACATTCTCAAAACGGAGATAAGCGGCGAAGTCAGTGAGGCGCGCCTCAACAGATGCCGGCAGCGCATCCGTTGCCATGAGCACCACAATGCTCCCGGCGAATACCAAGACGAGCGCCACGCCCCACACACTACGGCGAGGCAATAACGCCGCCATTGCCGCGATGGCAGCGCCAAATCCGAGCCATGCGCCACGCGACCACGAGCCATAGAGTCCACCCGCAATTATCAGCATAGCTCCGCTCAAAAACCAGATCGAACGCGGCACAGAAGCACGCTCCAAAAGCACTTCCCACAAACCCACCAACGTCATCCCGGCGAGCAATGCCCCAAGCAATCCTAGAAAACCCCCAAATGGGTTCGGTTGCATAAAAGTCCCGTAAGCCCGATAGATTCCCGGCGCAATCAGGAAGTGCGGCGGTCCATCTCCGGCTAGCCAGTGTTGCCAGATACCCAAAGCAGCTTGCCCGATCCCAACGGCGCCCAGGGCAACGAGCAACGCGCGGCAGCGTTGCTCGTTGCCCTGGGCGCCGTTGGCAACGAGCAACGCTGCCGCGCGTTGCTGC
>JAKJAC010000268.1:0-301 GCA_022707705.1 Chloroflexota bacterium | reverse complement strand
CAGACCTCAAAGGGCGACCATAGTGAAAGCAGTCCAGCACCGAGGAAAAGCAGCAAAGGCAACGCGAGGGGTTCCAGAATCAGGCGCAAGTCACGCCGCACCAGACCGCGCGCCACCCACCCGGCAACGCCCAACATGAAAAGTCCTTGACCCAGTTGATCGGGGATGGCGGGCACATAAATCGCCAACCAGGCGCGCAGAGGACCGAATATTAGCCCAGCAATCACGCCCACCAGCGGTTCGAAGAAACTGCCCACACCCACACCCATCAAAAGGCACAGCAATAACAATTCCAGAGGCT
>JAKJAC010000267.1 GCA_022707705.1 Chloroflexota bacterium | reverse complement strand
AACCATCGGCGATAACGATGACCTCGCGCAATGCCGCAGGGTAGTCCAAAGCCAGGAGGTTCTCTAGTTTCTCAACGATGACTTCTTCTTCGTTATACGCGGGGATAACAAAGGTGATCGGCAATTCCAGCGGCGCACGGTGATGAGGGCGCGGGCGACGACGCGCCAATAAAGCGATAAATAACGGGTAGCCAATATAGGTCCAGAAGATCAGCAGGACTGATAGAGCGAAAACACCGATGAGAACCCAGCGCACCATCACACCTCCATCATGCCCTACAGGGCATATTCCACCACAACATAGCGGCAGAAGCGCCGGAGAAATGGCAAATGACGCAACAAAAAGTCATCTACAGCCCAGAGGAGACGGAAGAACGTTCCGCGCTCGCCGCCCAACAAGCGCGACAGGCTGGAAAGGAGATAGAATTCGCGGATTTCCGTAGTGCGGAAGAAACTCCCCAACAGAACGATATCCGCGTAGGTCAGCGGGCGTTCATGCTGCGAGTGGTATTTGCCGCGGTAGGGGAGATGGCGGCGAGCAAACTCCAACACAGGATTCGCGCCCAACGGCTCGCGGAAGAGAGCTTTACCCCCAGGTCTGAGCACGCGCCGGACCTCAGCGCCCAGCAGCGCCAACTCGGTATGGTGCAGCACGCCAAAACCCAACACCCAATCGAAAGTCTCTGCTGGAAAATCGAGGCGCTCCGCGGGCATGAGATGCGTGCGCACCAAGGCCTCCACGCCGTTCGCGTCAGCGCGCTGCCGCGTGATTTCCAATGCCGCAGGCGCCACATCTACAGCTTCTACCTGCGCCCCATGACGTGCCACAAAAATCGAGAAATCGCCCGGTCCGCACCCCAGGTCCACCACCCGCTGCCCCCGAACATCACCCATGCGCTCCAGCATATACGCCAGCGAGCGCCCCAAATCCTGCTCGAACAACGCCACATCAGGTGGAATCTCCAGGTCCAGTTTGCCCGCACCCAGAACGTCGGACCAGTGTCGGTCGAAAAAACGTCCTTCTTCGACCTGGATTTCCGTCCAGGTCTCCGGCGCAAGTTCCGTGCCTACGGGTGTTTTTTCAGCCCCAGGCTCCATGCCCACCGCTCCTTGAAATTCCCCTGAGTTAGTTTGGAGAAACGTTGCCAGGTAGACCAGCCTCCTAGAATGACCAGCGGGCTAATCAAGACTACATTCAATGCCAACCCCAGCGCCGTCGCCTCCACGCGCACAATCTCGAACCAACGCAGCGTCATCACCGTAACGGCGCCTATCACACCGACCAGCGCCGGCGGTGTAGGAACCAGATTGCTCAGGTAAATGGTCAGCGAGAGCACCAATGCCACATGCCACTGCACCGGCAAGCCAAACGCCGCGAGCATCGCTATCATGGTGAAGATCGAAGCCAACCAATTCCCCACGGTCAACGCCACAACCGGCAACGCACACCTCAAATCGGTCAACGCCCCCAGCCCATCGAGAATCTCGCTGACCAAGCGCATCAGCCTCGCCTGCCAGCGTTCCGGCAACCAACCACGGAAACCCAGAATACGACCCGCTAACCCCTTGAGCCACGCTCGTCCGATCCAGATAACCAGCAATGCCGCCAGCAAAACCACGCCGCTAAATCCCATACTCATGCCTGAGGAGAGTGGAAACCAATCGGGTAGCACCGCTGTCGGCAGAATCAATATGATCAGACAACCTACTGCCAGGAGGTCGAGAGATTTTTCGACCACGATGGTGCTCAGAGTCGAACCAGCAGAGACGTGTTCCTGCAGCATCAACCCCACGCGAGCAATCTCACCCAGGCGCAAGGGCACGAGCACATTCAACATCTGTGCCGTCATCAAAACGGGGAAGGTGCTCAACCACGAAACCGGGCGAAAGGAGCGCGGGTAGAGGAACCACCAACGCGCAGATTTGATAAATGCCACGGCGACCACTGCTGCCAGCGCCGCCGCCAACCAAGGCATTCGGGCTTGCAAAAGCGCCGCTCGGACTTCCGCCAGATCCAACCCACGCAGCGAAAGCCACAGACACAGCCCGCCAATCACAATGCCCAACAGCCCACGTCCAAACTGGATACGCCGCGCTTTCTGCATCGCCATCATCTCACTCACTCAACCAATCGCATCCACACTCGCCCCAAAGGAGTCCAGGCGAAAGAATCCAGATTCACAAGATTACCTGTTGCATAGGTCGGATCGCCCAAGCTGTACCAGCACCAGGCTTGAACCAGGCGCCCGCCATCCGCGGAGTTCCCCAACCCCGCATCTGTTGCTGTCAGGAAAAAACTCCAGGTTTCACGCAGAAATGTCTGCACACGTTCTAGAGGGAAACCATAGTCCTCAGGCATGGGAATGCCGAATTCCGAGACGAGCAACGGTTGCCCGCCATAACCCCGCTCCGCCATCCAGCGACGGAAAGCCCAAATCTGCGAACGAAACACATCGAGATTTCCGGAATCATCAATCTCATAGAGCATGCCTGTAGCATCGGGCAATCCAGGGGGAATATCCACCCCCCAGGAATCCCGCTCCTCACGGAGCATATAGTTGTGGATATGCCAGGCTTGCGCCGGCAATGGCTCACCATAAGCCTGGTTGTACCCCTCAAGAATCAAGTCCAGATAGCGAAAGCGCAAGGGCGTCGGTTGCGCAATTCCGCCCGCGGCAACAATCGCGCCGGGGTCACCCGCTTTGATAGCAGTATAAGCTTCATGATACAGGGTAATATAGACCTCTGGGGTGACGTTGTCCTGCCAACGTACGTCCGCCTCATTGCTAATCAGCCAGGTTGCGCCAGGATTGGCGGCAGCGATTGCGGTCAACGTCGCAGCATCAGGTTTGAGCACCCCGCCCTTGAAGCGCACGGTCTGCGCGAACTTCACGCCAGCGGGCACAGGCGGCGCCCGAAAAGCATTCCAGTTCATCACCCAGCCCACACGGAGCGCTGCCAGGTTGTAGACAGTGGGTGAGTTCAAAGGCACAGAGACGCCCAGGCGCCACAGCTCGTGCTCTGGAAAATGGAAGTCTTGTGCAGTTGGAAGCGAGTCTGGTGTGAGGGGAATCGCGGCATCCGCCGTAGCGCTCGGTGTTGGGGGCTGCGCCGTTGCGCTTGGCAAAATCGCGGTCGGCGTAGCGTTCGACAACAATGCAGTCGCCGTAGGAATCAGTGGCTCTGGGGTAGCGGTGAAAGCCGGTTTCGGCTCCAGGGATGCGGTCGCTGCCGGCAACAAGGCAGACGGTGAGGGAAGCAGAGCCAGTGCGACCAGCACTGCTCCACCCAGAAACAGCATCCCCCCCATTATGTGCCAGCGATTGAATTGCATGGACGCTCCAGGTAAGTCGCGAGTCAAGAAATCAGAAAGTTATGTTAGTTTTTTGCGAACCTTTAAGGTAGCGCCAAGACATTATACCTGAAAGCATAGGCTGGGCAAAGGTTATTTGGGGGCATTTCTATTCAAACCGCATCTGTACAACGCGGTTACATCACATTGCAGCTCAGGACCTACAATCGAGACCCGCACGGGCATCCAATGCGAAATGCGCGCAGGGTATGACACTCGAGGGTTCTCAAGCCTTCAAACTCTTTTAGGGACTTTCGAAGAGCAAGCCCACGCCTTGCCCATAAAGCTGCAGCTCACTGTGCGGGAGCGTATTGTAGATGGCGTCATTAGATAAGGGTCCCGTCGGCACCATCACATCGGTCACCATACCACCAGCAAGAATCTTCCGCCACATGCCCAGGCGTGCAGATTCTACCGATGGGAGATATTGAGCGTTATCCAACCAGCCCTCAGCCACCCCCCGCTCCAGCGCATAACCGATCAACGCTGTACCCGAAGTTTCGAGATAGAAGTCAGTGTGATTGACCACATTATGCCAGAGGCCAGAGCTATCCTGTAAGGGCAACAGCGCTGCCGCCTGGTCTCGATATATGCTCAACAACGTCGGGCGTAGCGGATGGGTATCGGTCATAACAGATAGCACCGCGACATCGCCCAACAGCGCCCACCCATTGCCTCGCCCCCAATAAGCAGGCCCCAGGTAGCCGTTCTGTGCAGCGCTCCAGGCGTGGTGATATAACCCGGTGCCGGGGTCCTGCAAATGGTCAGCGTGTTTGAGCACCTGATCAACTGCCTCATCAAAATAAGTCATATCGCCCGTTACCTGACTCATCCTCACCAGAAAGGGAGGCACTGAGAGCATAGTATCGCACCAGACACTGTCTCCATCATTCATATGTGAAAGTGTGCCATCTGGCGTTCGTTGCGCGGTCGTCATCAGCCAGTCTGCCATGTCTTGGGCAAAGTTCAGATACACCGGTTGAGGGTCGCTTTGGTAAACCACCAGGGCTGCATGCGCCAGCGTGGCATCATTGACATGCGAAATGGTCTTGCCAGGCAGGCAGCGGTTCACATACGATTTCAACCAGTCGAGCGCCTGATTTTGATGCGTCGTTTCCCAGGCGTAGCTCCAACCGTAAGCCAATACTCCACTTTCCCAATCGCAGTTATTTTGTGAAGCAGCAAAGCCGGTAGCACCAATAGCCATCAGGGGCGAAACAAAGTGATCTACCATCAAAGTCCAGGCGCCACCCTCCGGTTTGGAAGCATAAACACGCCACAATCCATCACTGGAAATATCAGACTGCGCCATATGCCAACCGGAGCGGGTTTCCAGGGCAATCACACCGGTCGCTGCAGGGTTAGCCAGATAGGATTTGCTAACGCCAACAGACTCCGAGTCATAGACCACCCCACTCATATCGGATGTGATGCTCCCGAAGGATTCATAACTCGGGCTGTTGGTGAAGCGGCGCTGATTCGAACCATCAGCATCCATCAGATAGATTTCGCTGTTGCCATCGCGCTCGCTACGGAAAATTACGGTGGTTCCATCTGGTGAAAGCACCGGGAAACGGTCCGCTGCGGCATTGTGCGTCAACTGGGTCCAGCTAAAATAATCACTGCCGATTGGCGCTTGAAAGATTTCCCAGTTGCCGGTGACATTGCTACTGAAGTATAAACTTTGCCCATCTGGACTGAACCACGGCTGAATCTCGTGGCTTTCGTCAAAGTAATCAATCGCAATTTGCTTGTTAGAGCCATCCGGGCTCATCGTGAAAATCGCCCAACAGCCATCGTGGGTGCCAGCATTTGAAGCATAGGCAATAGTCGTCCCATCCGGCGAGAAGACCGGCGTATCTTCAGAGCGAGCAGATTGGGTCAGATTGATGGGCAAGCCACCATCAACATCGATGCTGAAGACATCCGTGTTCCCTGCGCGGTCACTGATAAAGATCACAGACCTGCCATCAGGGGAGAATCGAGGTTCGGTGTTGTTGAAAGAATCCAGCGTAATACGATGAGGATAGGCGATGGGATACGTATTGAGAACCACCGGGAGGAAATTGGACTGTGTCAGAAGTACCGTGCTGGTCAGCACAACTCTGGGGTTTTGCCAGTTATGCTCCAATGGCGGACCTTGAAACAGCGCCTGCTGTGCGCCGGTGGGCATTGCTGCGATAAGAAACCTTATCAGCACGAGGAATAACGGCGCTCCCAACAGAAGGAAGCGTAGCCGAACAGAGCGCCTGTTCACCGGTTCAAAATCGGCAAGTTGGTTCATGAGAACCTCCTCAACAACCCGTGAATGGGGGTTTCCTGCAAGCCCTACATCAAGCGAGGAATTACAGATTATAAAACCATTGTACATTACATTGGCGATGAAGACAATGCAGCGATGAAGCGCGGGTGCGCGCCACTTTTTTGCATAACCGCCCTGACATGGACGGCGCCCTTGTACTAGTTTTTCTCAGAAAGTGTTTT
>JAKJAC010000266.1 GCA_022707705.1 Chloroflexota bacterium | reverse complement strand
CGCGGCAGGATAGCCTAGCCTAAAGGTCAACACCTTTGCCCCCACCGGGAATCATTCCTGGTGGGGGCCATTTTTAACCTGGGTTGACGAGGTTTTTGACCCAGAGTGATATGACAAGAGCAGAGGGCGTAGAGAAACGCCAACATCGCAGGCTCTTGAGCCACGAATTTCCTCCTGTTTGCCTCTGTAGCCTAGATAACAATAGATTACACTGTAAGAAGCGGAAAAATCTCTGAGCATCTCAGCGTAGAACTCTTCCTGCCCCCAACCTCCTTGCTGATTGTCGGAATGGGGCTACAATAAAGGCAGGTAGGAGAACAACCCTGATGTATAGCAACCCCATGATGCAGGTCACCACTGTTAGCGAAAACTTCTGGTGGGTGTTGCTGGGCGCCAGTGTTTTGTTAGCAGCGTTAGGTCTAGGATTGTGGCGCTGGCACACGACCGCGCTGCAACATCGCACCCGCGAGATGGAAGCTACCATTGCTGAACGCACCACCGAACTCAGACTCTTTCGCCGCGCCGTGGAGCAGAGTGCCGTCAGTATCGTTATTACCGATCCCAATGGCACGATTCAATTCGTCAACCCTGTTCTCACCACTGTTACTGGCTACACCCTCAAAGAAACGCTAGGACAAAATCCCCGCATCTTCAAATCTGGCCTGACTCCCCCTGAAACGTATCAATCGTTGTGGGATACGCTCAAACGTGGAGAGGTCTGGACTGGTGAATTTTCCAATAAGCGCAAAGATGGCGGCATTTTCTACGAACGCGCCATCATCTCGCCGGTGAAAGATGATGCGGGCGCCGTCACGCACTACCTCGCCGTAAAGGAAGATATCACAGCGCAAAAAACAGCCGAAAACGCGCGCCGTGAGAGCGAAGTACTGCTTCAACTTGTTTTCGAGAATACCAACGTTGGCATAGGGCTTTTGAACCTTGAAGGTGTTTTCACGCGCGTCAATCAACCGTTGTGCACGATGTTCGGTTACTCTGTCGAGGAGTTGCTCACAATTCCTCTCAATACCCTCATTCATCCTGCATACCGGGATGCCAGCCCTCTTTTCGTGCAGCACCTGCGGGCTGAAAAATCGCACCGTACGAGCTACGAACAACAATACTATCACCGGGATGGTCACCTCATCTGGGGGCTTACTTCCAGTACCCTAGTACGCGATGCACAGAATACACCACTCTACTATGTGGTTCACGTGCAGAATATCACAGATATGAAGCAAGCCGAGGTAGCTTTGCGCGAAAGCGAGGAGCGCTTCGCCGCGGTGCTCAACAGCCTGCAAGCCGCTATTTATGTGGCGGATATGGAATCTCACGAGCTGCTCTTCGTCAATCACCAGCTTTGCCGAGATTTCGGAGTGGTCGAGGGACAACACTGCTGGGAGGTGCTCCACGCCGGGCAAAACAAGCCTTGCGAGTCCTGCATCAATCCACAGCTGCTCACGCCCACGGGCGAGGCAAATCCCCCACTCATCCATGAGTATCAGGACCCGCAGAACAGGAAGTGGTATCAGATCTACGATGAAGCCATCCACTGGATTGATGGACGTTGGGTGCAACTGAATGTCACGACTGACATCACCGACCTGAAGGAGGCCCAGCAGCACCTGCTAGAACAACAACGGCAGCTGGTTACGCTGGAAGAGCGCGAACGTATCGGGCGAGAGCTCCACGATGATTTGGGGCAAATGTTGAGTTACATCAATGTGCAGGCGCAAGCAGTGCAAACGCTGTTGGCTCAGAGCAAAATCACACCAGCAAAAGACGCGCTCAAGCAGCTCACACAAGCTGCACAAACCGCACATAGCGACCTGCGACGCTACATCCTCGGCATTCGAGGCAAGATGGGGTCCGGCGCAGCAGAGTCTGCCCCTATCACGTTCCTGGAGGCGCTGCAACATTATCTGGATGAGTTAGCGCATAACTACGCCTTTCAGGTGGAGCTCGACCTGCCCGAAGAGGACCTGGCGCACGCATTGACGCCGGAGGTTGAAGGACAATTGCTGCGCATTATTCAGGAGGCGTTGGCAAACGCGCGGAAACATTCCGGAGTTATGGAAGCACGGCTTAAATTCGACCTCAATGCACACCGGTTGGAAGCAGTGGTCGAGGATCAGGGACGAGGCTTCACTCCCACTAAACCTGCCGCCGCGACCAGCGAATCAACACCCGCGAGCAATCTACACTTTGGCCTGGGGATTATGGCTGAACGCGCCGCACAGGTCGGGGGAAGTGCCACCATCCTAAGCCAACCAGGGCAAGGGACACGCGTCGTCATTGTCATGCCGCGAGCGCTTGCGCCACATCCTTCAAATCAACCGGCTAAACCCGGGATGCGAGTGTTGCTCGTGGATGATCATCATCTGTTCTTGGAAGGACTACGCACACTCCTGGCAGCGCGTGGGGTACAAGTGGTGGGCGTGGCGCGCAACGGATTGGAAGCGCAGGTGCAGGCACGTGCATTGGCGCCAGAAGTGATTTTGATGGATGTGAACATGCCCATCTGCAACGGTATTGAGGCTACCCAACAGATAAAAGCCGAGCTGCCGGATGTCAAAATCGTGATGCTGACCATGGCGGCGGATGATGAAACGCTATTTGCGGCGCTTCAGGCTGGCGCCTCTGGCTACCTGCTCAAGAATCTGCAAGGGGATGAATTTCACCGTCTGTTGCAGGATCTGGCGCGGGGTGAAGCGGTGCTCGCGCCGGGATTGGCGCAACGGGTGCTGAATGCCTTCGCACAGCGGGGCGCCACCCAGGAGAACGAGCCCGCCTTACCCATTCCTGAACTCACGCGGCAGCAAATCGCCATTCTGGACCTGGTAGCGCAAGGACTTACCTACAAAGAAGTTGGAGCACGGCTGCATCTCACCGAACGCACCATCCGTTACCACGTAGGGCAGATTTTGGAGCGATTGCAATTGGAAAACAAACGCGAAGCCATTGCCTATGCCCGCCGCCGGGGGCTGGGAATCAAAGAGTAATCCAAAACGCGCATTTGAATCCTTTTCCAAAAACGACAGTCAAAAGACTGTCGTTTTTATGTCGCTTAGCGACAGTGACAACGACCGGCTATAAAGTTATAATTTAACTAGAATCTATAAACAAAACAGTCCTGAAACTTGAGGTCATGTGAAACCACACCATATCGTGATCTGCGGAGATTCGCTCTATCTGGATGCGATTGTCGAGGGGTTGCGCAGCCAGGTCACGCTTACTGTATTCCATGTAGACCTGGAGCACAAAGAGGCGTTATCGCATATTGCGGCGCTGGCGCCGGAGGCAGTCATCATCGAAGCGCATACTTCGCAGGGACAAGCCGCCCTCGAACTGCTGCAACAGGGCTACCCGCTGATCATCCTGGACCTGGAGGAGAGCAGCGTCACCGTGATAGAGGGACGGCGCACTAAGGCAAATGGCATGGCGGATCTGGTGCAGGTCATTCAGAATCTTGGAACGACAAAAGGTCCACGGGCTTTAAGTGCGCCAGCGAAACTGCCAGCAAGAAGATCACGGATATTGGGGCATCTCCCGGCGGGGAAAGGGACACGACGGGTCGCCGTGGAGCATGAAGTCAAAGGTCTGCAAACAGTTACGAGGGTTTTAGGTTAGGGGCTTGAATAGCCAAAGGGGGAACTAGATGAACATAAAATCAGGGTATCGCAAATTGATCAACGGCGTTTTGGCGCTCATGTTGGCTTTGGGCAGCATAAGCGCCCTGCTCCCAGCTCAGCCCATCGCGGCGGCGGGAGAGCTTACCATCACCATTATTGCAGCACCCAACCTGGTGGTAGACTCGAACGCACTCTCACCTTCGACCTATGCTCCCAAAGTTGCCACGGTGATTGGCAAAATCTGCAATAATACCGCTTCAACCATTGACAACGTGACCGCCTATATTGGTAACTATGCTGCCAACACTCCGGGTCTCTATCCAGCACGCACCAATCCCGTTGTGGGAGGGTTAACCTATCGCGGGACCTATGCCTTCACTCATCTGGGCGGATCCGCTGATGCCCGCCGTTTTGTGGGGACAGTACCAGCCAATACCTGCGTCTACCAGTATTGGGCGTTCGAGTATCCCCATCTAGCCATCAATAATGCCAATGGCAACACGATTCCTACGTGGGGCGTGAGTGTCAAGCCAGATGATGATCTCTCACTGACCTTCGATATGTGGGTGAACGGCGGCGGTTACAGCAACAACAAGTCTCACACCATGACCATGCGGAACGAAATCTCCGCTATGGCAAACAAGATCAAACCCAACGGCAATCCTAGCGGGCAATGGTTCAACACCGACACAAGCACAATCTATCCGGGACAGACCATCACTACCAACGGTGTCTACTATCGCCTGGGCAATATCAACCAGGGTTTCGATAACGATGGCGATGGCGCCCCCGATTACAACGCCTGGTTGCAGCCCTTCGGCGATCCTGCCTACGATCCCTCCTGCTTTCGTCTGGTAGGCGTGACCGGTGTGCTGACGGTGACGCGCGGCTCAGGCAACCCAGACCTGATCCTCCCCATTAACAACAACCTGTACTTCACCAATATCCCGCCGGACAATACCGATGTGCGCGGTCTGGTTTACTACGAATTCCTGGCGCTCGGCGGCGCCTGCACCGTGCCGATTTCCCCTTATCAGGAAGTGGCTTCCGGTTCGGATAACGAGAAATTCAACGGCGACTATGGCACAGGCGTTCCCGCACTGATGAGCTACGATCCTCTGGTAATCGTAGATAAAACTGGCAACACCACTATCGCGGAGCCTGGCACAATCACCTACCAGATGCCGTTCTACAATGACAGCGACAAGGCCTCCGCCGGATTGACGCTCTCCTCCGGTGGAATCTATGCTCCCCTGACGATTCAGGACCTGGTGCCGGAAGGTCTGCAATATGTCTGCGGCACCGCAGACGTAATCAATCGCACGCCAGGCACCCTGGGTTACACGGTTCGCTACTCCAAGGATAGCGGCGCCACTTGGGGTACTGAGACGGGCACCTGGGCGGGATGCGCTACTCCAGGGACATACGTGAATCCCGACGCCGGTAAGCGCATTGCCATCCGCTTCGAGTTGACCGAACCGCTGCCCAAGAAAACCGGCAGCCCGGCGCCCGGCGCAACGGCGACCTTCCAGGCGCGCGTGCCTGGCACTTACAGCAGCGGGGGAAGCTCTCCTCTGGTCGAGAACTGCGCGCAAGCCAGTTTCGGCGGCGGGGCGCCCTTCGCGGAGGCATGCGCCAGCACGCTGGTGCAAGGCTCGGGTACCATCGGCGATAGAGTCTGGCAGGATGAGAACCGCGACGGCAACCAAACGGGCGAGAATGGCATCAACGGGATCAAAGTCTCACTTTACTACGATAAAAACGGCGACGGCAAGCTGGATAGCAACGACGTCTGGCTGAAAGACCAGGATACCTCCGGCACGGGAACGTCCAACTACGACTTCACGCTGTTGCCCGCTGGCAAGTACATCGTCAAAGTAGATACAACCGATGGCGATCTGCCCACCGGTTATGGGCCAACCACGGCTAGCACTATCGCAGTAACTCTCGCCGCCGGGCAGGATTACAACGATGCCGATTTTGGCTTTGGGCCCACACTCGAGGTGAACAAAACCCTGGTTACACTCAGTCCCGCCGTGGTGGGCGAAACCGTGACCTTCAAAATCGAACTGACCAACCAGCTTCCCGGCAATGGTACCGCCACGGGTGGCTGCGTTTACTACGTCTGGCCCAACACGATAGGCACAGGCGAGTTCACCAATCCCAGCTACGCAGCCGGCGCCCCGAACAACACCTACGCGACGGTTGACTTGAGCACGGGCAAGACAGCCTACCT
>JAKJAC010000265.1 GCA_022707705.1 Chloroflexota bacterium | reverse complement strand
CCGCCGCAAAAATCAACTCTCGGCGTGATATGAGAACACAGAATGTGCCAAATTCGCAATGCTGTTCTTGAAGATTGTTCTGGAATTGCAAAGACGCAAGTAGATAGTTATCGCACCGCCTATGCGGGCTTCTTTCCACCGGCATATCTTGAGCATTTCACCTACGCAGAAGAAGAACAAGATTGGGTTGAGATTCTCACTACCAATACAGATGACATTGTTCTTGTCGCCATTTCGGAAGAAAAGCAGGTTGTCGGATATGTTCTTGCCAGAGCAGAACCAGATATTTTCCCTGGCTATGATTCAGAAATAATCGCCTTGCATGTGCGCCAACCCTTTCAGGGAAAGGGGATTGGCAGGCAATTATTGGGTCATGCCATCAAAGCCCTGATAGCCCGTGGCTGCAAATCGGTGATGCTATGGACATTGAAGGACAACAGGACCAGGCAATGGTACGAGAAACTCAACGGCAAATTGGTAGGTGAAAAAAGCTATGCAGTTGAGGGTTGGGAAATAAGCGAAGTAGCCTACGGGTGGGAAGAAATAACGACATTATTGTGATCGTAGAATCAATCCGTCTGGTCCAAATGCTAGTTGTGGAGGTCTACAATGAAGAGTGAGGAAGGACGATTGGGAATTGATATTCCCACGCTGGTTGCGATTTCGACGATGGCGTGGATCTTGGTGAATGTGTCGCATGAGATCATGGGCCATGCCGGTGCAGCAGCTCTGCTCGGGATACCGGTCAGAGCGGTGTCCACCACAGCCGCCTCGATAGCGGGGGACCAGGTGCTGTCCATCGGAGCGTACAGGACCATCATGGCAGCTGGCACCATCATGAACATGGTAGGCGGAGCAGGAGCGTTGATCCTGTTACGTGTGCAGAAGCAGGCAAATTCTGCGAAAAGGTACTTCCTGTGGCTCTTTGCGACGTTCAGTTTTGTCATCGTGGCGATGAACCTCGTTTCCGTGATGCTCATTGACGCAGGGGATTGGACGGAGGTTAGCCGAGCACTGGAACCGGGACGTCTCTGGAAAGCAATCATCATTGGAGCCGGCGTAATCATCGCGATTTTTGGATTTATCATGCCACTGCGATTATGGATGCCTGATTTGAGAGACAACCGTAGAGCGCAGTTCACCATCACAGTGATTCCGGTGGTCACGCTGATTGTGGTCCAGTCGCTTTCCCTGATTGGCAGCCCCCTCGCCAGGCTTCCCTCCGGCGCGGACCATTGGCTGGCATGCCTCTTTGCTTATATCCACTTCATCGCGTGGGCGATCCTGGTCAATGCGCTCCGGATCCCCAGGTCAGAGGACCCTGCGGAAAGCCTGCGTTTGCCGCGTTCCTATGGTTGGCTAGTAGTTGCACTAGTCGTTGCGGTGTTCTATGTGGCTGTGCTGGGCGCGGGCATCGGGTCCGCATAGAGAGGATCCTCGCCCAGTGTAAGTCATTGAGCCGCCCAACATTGGTTGCCGGCAATGCGACTGCACCGACAGTTGGCAGAGCGGAAACGCGCGCCAACGGATCTGCTCGCGAAGGCTCTACGCCGTGCCCGGCGTGCGGCTGAATCCTACCATTGAGCGGCTATGTGCTCATGAAGTCCAGCTATGAGAGCAGAATCATCCCTTGGAGAGGAATCTATGGAAGTCCTGGAACTCATTTTCAAACGCAGAAGTATAAGGGCTTATGCGAATAAGCCCGTTGAGCAGGAGCTGATTATCAACTTGCTGAAAGCGGCAATGGCTGCGCCTACCGCTGCGAACTGCCAACCGTGGGAATTCATCGTGATTGATGACCCGGAGCGACTCGCAAGCATGAAGGAGCAGCTCGTTTTTGCGCGCTATAACGCGCCTCTAGCCATTGTGGTTTGCGGGAACATGAAGCTGGCTTTCAAGGGACCCGAGCAATCACTGTGGATTCAGGATTGTAGCGCGGCTACCGAGAATATGCTGATTGCGGCTACAGGCATGGGGCTAGGGGCGGTGTGGATTGGAATCACCCCCAGCGAGAGCAAGATCAAGCAGGTGAAGAAGTTGCTCGCCATCCCTGAGTATGTGACGCCGTTGGGCATGGTGTATGTCGGGTATCCTGCAGAAGAGAAGGAGCCGAGAAGCCGGTATAACGAGAAGCGGGTCTATTGGCAGGAATATGATCCGGAGCGCAAGCACCGGGCGAAGGATGCGCCGAAGAAGGGGCATTATTAGTGCCTGGGCGATGAGGGCGCCGGGGCTGATGAAATTTACGAAATGATCGGGTTTAAAGAGTTTTTCCAATTTATTACGAAATGGGATTGGGATGCAGTTTAGCGGCGGGCGCGGCGGCGGGCTTCGAGGAGGAGCAGGGCGCCGAGCAGCAAGCTCGCGATGACGATGAGCAGGGCGAGGATGACCCACGGGAAGGGGCGTTGACCGGGGTTGAGGGCGCCGGGGGTGAGCTGGTTGGCGGCGTCGAGACAGAAGGTGTCGCCGGATTCGCAGGCGGAGGGGTCGAGCAACCAGGCGCTGCTGCTATCGTTGGACGTGAGCGCCTGGAAGACGGCGCCATCATCGCCGCCGAGATAGCGGAAGGGGGTTTCGAAGCGCACGCCATCCACCAGCACGCCGAAGGAATAGGGCGTTACGGCGGCGCCTTCGGCGACGAAGTCAATGCCGATTTCGGCGCCAGGTTCGCCAGAGGGCGCGGCCGCGCTGGGCGCGGGCGCTAAGAGCACGAGGTTGTCATTGTTCGTCCCGAGGGCAAAGCCAGGGTCGGTCGTGGCGTCGAGCGTACCATTACCGGGCTGTGAGCCGACGTAGAAGACCATGCGTCCATCGGACCAGTCCAGGTCATCCGCGGGGAAATTCGCAGCGTTCACAGGGTTCTCGGTGACAATAATCAGGATGACGGTGCCACGCGGCACGGCAGCCAAGGCTTCCAATTGTGGGAAGATGAGGGAGCCTTCAGCGTTGCCGGCTTTGGTATCGTTATCGGTCAGACGCCAGCCACGCAAGTCCACACTTGCCGGGCGGCGCACGAGCAATTCCACCCAATCCCCGGTGATGGGGCGCCCATCAAGGCTGGCGTAGCGGGTGCCGTTGTCGTTGATCCAGAATTCGTTGATGATAACATCGTCGGGATAGAGTCTGGGTTCGTCTTTCACGATTTGCCGGAAGCGGGCGGTGAGCGCCTGCGGTCCGGTAACCGGCAGCTGCAACACCGAAGCCTTCATAGAGGCAGATGCCGGCGCGCCTTCCCAACCCACGAAGGTGTAGCCGGAACGGGGCACCGCGACGAAGGTAGCCTCAGCGCCGGTGAAGAAGAATCCCGCGCCGGGCAAGGGCAAGCCGCCGGCGAAGACCTCCCCACCCGCAGGCGGTTCGACCGTGATTTGCACTTGCGCAGGTGCGCCACGCCCCAATCTCTCAACCAGCAACGCTCTGAGGGCATCGGGGCGCGCCGCGATGAAGGCTTGCAGGGCAGTCACATTCTCCGCCCACACGGTGGGCGTATCCTGAAGCGACGCAGACCAGCGCGCCTCCTCGTAGGGGATAGCGGATGCCAGCGATGCCGACAGGTTGCCAGCGCGCGAGGCGAGCGCTTCGGGCGCGAGCACGGTGTTCAGCAAGTCGCCGGTCCGCGCGACGAAAGCGCTGCGGAATCCGGCATTATCCATGAGCGCGCGGAAGAGCACGGTGAAATCCGAGTCATCGGTCAGCCCCAACAGCAGGGGCAGCTCAGCGGGGCGCTGCGCGAAGTGCTGCCCGCCGCCGCCGTAGACAAAATGCCACGCTCCGCCGCGGTTGCGCACGGCGAAGAGGTCCTCCGGGGAGAAATCAAAGAAGAGTTTTAGCACCGCGAAGTCCCTAAAGTTAGCCAAATCCAAGCGGGAGGCAACGTAGGCGAAAGCCTGCGGGTCCTCCAGGTCGTTCGCTGCCGCCCAATCCACCAGCGCATCCCAGGCAGCATCGTCGCCCTCTTGCGGGCGCCCTTCCTGCACCACATCCACGGATTGATAGCCGAAGTTGTCCTCCAGGAAGAAACGGTCCACGCGCTCACTGAGGCGGTAAAGCCCCCACGAGCGCCCGTTGATGAAGAGGTGCACGAAACGTCCCTGCGCAACCGGCAAGCCGAGGGTGGCAGCAGTTTCCGCCACCAGCTGGTCCCGGAAGAGCGTCCACCAACCGTTGCGGTCGCCCGCCTGAAGCAGCAGGCGCTTGTAGGATTGCTCGACCTCGGGTTGGTCGGGGTGCCCGGGAAACAGCGGATATTCCAGGCGGGCAGCGCCGTATTCGGCGCGGAAGTAGAGGCGCAGGGATTGCTTGGGCGCGGAGAGCGGCACATCGCCATGCACGCGTAAGCCCGCCGCCAGCGCAAATTCGCCCCCATCCCCCGGCTCAAACCAGGTCACATCCACGGGGCGCTCCCAATCGTCGCCGCGGAAGGAGGGGTTGGCAAGAATGCCGCTTTCGGGGCTCCAGAGCGCCGCCGGGTCGAGGGTCAGCGAAAGCACGGGCAGCTGACTGCCAGGCAGTTGGGAATTCAAGCCGATGACGTAGACGGCGGTCGCCACAGGACCGGCAACCCTACCTGACGCGCCATCGAGCACCTGCACGGCGCGAATCACGGTGACGCCGGGTTGTCGTGCGTCGAGAAGCAGGGGCTCACGGTAGAGCGTGCCCACCTCAGCGGTCGGCAGCGTGCCATCGGTGGTGAAGATTACGGTAGCCCGGCGGTCAGCGGGGAGCAGCTCGACCCGCAGGGATTCCTCGTAGATGCCGGGAGCGGGAGAAAAGGCGGGCACACCGGCGCCGCCCAGGGTAGAGGGCGCGGCATTCAGACTCTCAACCACACGCCGCCGCGCTCCGCGCAACCAAACAGACCCGGAGGGCGCCGACGGCGCCTGCGGGAGACGGTCCAGGCGGTCCCCCAGCATCAAGAGCGCACCGAGGAGCAACCCCAAAGCCAGCAGGGGCAACCAACGCCGCAGCGCAGCGAGACGCGGAGTCTCAGGCATGACGACCTCCGGCAGGGGAGGTTGCGCGATGCGCAGCAGCCCCGGCTGAAAATTGGCGGAAAAGCCGTGGATTAACGCACGCGGAGTGTTGCCAGTTGCACATGTCCATCAGCCAAAGGCGCCCCTTGCGCATCGAAGACGGGCAGGCGCACATCGGGCGCCGCCGCATCGTAGAAGCCGGCAAAGATTTGATAATCGCCCCGGGGAAGGTCCGGGTTCAGGGTGAGCGGGTGACGGTCCAGGATGAAATCGCCTGCCTGCCAGACGGTCGTCGGGTACGTCCAGTTCACGGGTTGCCCATCGTGCTGCGCGACCAACTCGCCGCCGGGGGCAAAGACGTGGACGAAGACCTTGTAGTCGGTGGATAATTCAGCCAACGCCTGCCAGTGTAAGGTCACGGTAAAGGTTTGACCGGGCGCGAGCTGCAGCGGGGCATCGTAGCCTAAAAGGGTGATGGCGGCGCCGCCGAAACTGGCGCGCAGGGCGTGGTCGGGGGTCTGGGCGACGGCGGATACCTCGGCGGGACGGGTCAGCTGCACGACCGTGACAGGCTCGCCGAAGGGGGCGCCGTTGGAGCGCAACCAACCCAGCTCCAGCGCGTATTCGCCCGGCGCAAGATCGGCGGGCGGCAGAATCTCGTAGCGGTCCTCCGCCTGGAAGACGATACGCTCATCCGCCAACGCGCGGAGATTCAGGACCGCGCGCAGCGGTTCGCGCACATCGCCCTGCAAGGTCAGGGTTAGATAGAACGGCTCTGAGGGCCAAATGCGGCGAGCAGCGCTGAGGCGCGCCGTCTCGACACGCAGGACCCCCACGGCGGGGTCTTCAAGCTGCGCGGCGATGGTGAGGGTCTCGCCGCCATCGAAGGGGGAGAGGGTAAAGTGATAGAGGGTGATGGGCGCACCACCCGCCTGGGGTTCGGCGCTGACTAAGACCGGTTGGTA
>JAKJAC010000264.1 GCA_022707705.1 Chloroflexota bacterium | reverse complement strand
AAATATATCAGGAGGGCGAAATCAGTGGTGAGTGATTTTGCAGTTCTGATTGGGGATGATGGTTGCCAGTTGATGGTTTTGCCAGGCATTGCTCAAATTAAGGAGGAGTTATGTTACCCAAAGTGATTCTGCACACCGAAGTCAGCGTTGATGGGCGTATGGATTGGATGCTCGATGATGGTTTCCTCTACTATCGCGCTATCGCGGATTGGCAGGTAGATGCGATTATCTCCGGTAGCAACACGATGCTGGCGGCTTATCCGGAAACCGATGCGCCCGAAATGCTGGCAGCCCCTGCGCCGGAAAAAGCGCCGGGCTTGCAGCGCATGTTGGTGGTGGATAGCCAGGGGCGTCTGCGCTGTTGGCGGCAGATGCAGCAAAGCGAGTGGTGGGGTGAGCTGACCTTGTTGTGCTCAAATGCAACGCCGCCTGAATATGTGGCTCATGTCAAATCCCTCGGGGTGGATGTCATCGTTGCGGGCGATGACCATGTGGATTTGCGCGCGGCATTGGAGGAAGTCACTGCCCGCTACGGCGTCGCCGTAATCCGTACCGATAGCGGCGGGACACTGCACGGGGCGCTGCTCCGCGCGGGATTGGTCGATGAAGTGAGCGTGTTGCTCAATCCTTGCCTGGTGGGCGGCATCTCGCCCCGTTCGACCTTCGTTGCGCCAGACTTGTCATCGCAGGAGGGCGCGATTCCCCTACGCTTGCTGGAAGTCAGCAACATCGAGGGTGACATCATCTGGTTGCGTTATGCAGTGAGCAAAGCGTAAGTAAGACGAGCAGCATGTGTGAGCGGTAATGGCGAATACCTGCTCACACATGCTCCTTGCAGGAGGCACCTAATGAATTTCCGCGGTGGTTGGGCTTTGATCAGAGCTACATGGCTCTCGTGGCTGCAATATCGCAGCTTCTTTTTCCTGCTAGCTTTTGGGTGGATGATTCCACCGCTAATCTACCTCTTTGTCTGGAGCACAGCAGCGGGTGAGGGAACCATCGGTGGGCTGACGCGAGGTGGTTTTGTTGCCTACTACCTCCTGCTCATTCTGGTGAACCAGCTCACTTACGCGCAAACGAATTGGACTGTGGGTGATGTCATTCGTTACGGGGGCATGAACACGCAGCTGCTACGTCCCCTCGCGCCGATTTTCGACACGCTTTCCAGCGAAATTGCCGGGAAGGTGGTGTATATGCTCTTTGTCATTCCGGTAACGGTGTTGCTGGCTTTGATCTTGCGCCCAGAATTGCACATCGCACCGGGAGCGGGACTGGCTTTCATCCCGGCGTTAGGGATGGCGTGGGCTTTACGCTTCCTTTGGGGTTATTGGTTGGCTTTGCTGGCGTTTTGGTCAGCTCGCGCCGATGCGTTATTGGCGCTGCAAGATACGCTGACTTTTCTGCTGGCAGGGCAAGTCGCCCCAGTGATGTTACTGCCTGGCGGCATCCGCACAGCAGCGACCGTGCTCCCCTTCCGCTACATGGTCAGCTTCCCTGTGGAAGTGCTCATGGGGCAGGTGCACGGTGCAGAGTTGTGGCAGGGCCTGGCTCTGCAAGCTGGATGGTTGGCGCTTGCACTGTTGCTCTTCGCCCTGGTATGGCGCGCTGGAGTGCGTCAGTACTCCGCGGTAGGGGGATAACTCAAGGAGAAACCATGTATTACCTGAAACTTATCCGGCGTTTCATTGCCATCTCAATCCATGAGACGGCAGCGTATCGTTCGAACTTCTGGATTAGTGTGCTCAATGCGCTGCTGGAATTGGGCGCGGGGGTGCTTGCCCTGGTGATCCTCTTTGGGCAAGTGGAGACCATCAATGGGTGGACCTTACCTGGTGTGCTGGCGTTGCTGGGCGTCTATCTCACGCTGGGCGCATTGCGTGCACTCTTCATCGGACCAAGCCTGGAAGCGCTGGCGGGCATGGATGGCGAAGTCTGGAGCGGCAAGCTCGATTTTACGCTTGTGCGTCCGGTAGACGTGCAGTTTCTCGCTAGTTTTCGCACCTGGCGCCCATTGAAATTGCTCGACCTGGCGCTGGGGTTGGGCGTGCTGGTGATGGCGGTCGTGCAGCTGGGATATACCTTGACTTTCGCTGATATGCTCACTTTTGTCATTGTCCTTGCTGCTGGATTGCTCATCCTCTACGCTATCCTGCTCGCCTTTTCCGGACTGGTTTTTTGGAGCCCCGGATTCCTCTTCACCTGGCTCTTCGATGCCTTTTTCCAGATGGCGCGCTATCCGGTGGGGCTTTATCCTGGTTGGCTACGGTTGGTGCTGACCTGGGTAATTCCCGTAGGAGTGATGACCACAATCCCGGCACAAGCGCTGCTCGGCGACCTCTCACCCCTCTCACTCCTGGGCAGTCTGCTGGTGGCGCTGATCTTCTTTGTGGGAGCGACGGTGATCTTCCGCACTGGATTGCGGCGTTACGCGAGCGCCTCCAGCTAAACACAATCGGTACCGCGTAGGGCGTGAGAATCACGCGGTGCGCGGTACCGATTATTCACCCCCTCAACCCTCCATTCGCATACCAGGGTTATATCACCCCATCTGATCGCGGAATCAGGCAATCCGAGACTTGTGCCACTAAGGGTTGCGAGCGTCTCATTCTACCGTTTCTTGAGTTTTTCAATGCGCAGGGTGAGGCGGATTATGGCGTATATGTAGAGTACCAGCAGGCCGATCTGCAATATTTTCACGACCTCCATAAAAGCGAACGTGCGCTCCCCAGCTCCTCGAAGCATAATAATGAGAATCGGCAGGAAGACGATGAGCAGCGTGATTACCCGCTGGTATTTCTGTATTTTCGACTTGTTATCGGTGTAGATTTCAAGGGTCCCTCCTTCGGCAGCTTCCTTTCGGAAATATTGCCATCCCCCCAATTTCCCTACATGCTGCCAACCAGCATCGGCAAAGAGCTGCAGGTATTCAGCCATGTCTTTGTCGCCAGACTTGTAATCCATACGGTACACGATGTTTTTCGGGTCGCCCTGCACAAATGGGTAGAAGCCCAACGCTGGTCGAACCAGATGCCAGCCCTGCTGTGCCATTTGGGAAAGCCAGGCTTCTTCACGCTCATCATTCCAAGCCCCAAATATCTTGAAGAACCGCTTTTGCTCGTTCATACCTTTCTCTCCTTAACTAACCTATTCACCGCGATAGTCTGCTGGTCTCAGCACTTCATGTCCATTGTTGACCATCAATTCCAGGCGCTCCATTTGACGCTGGAGCACGCTATGCCCCTTCCCAGTCAGGGTGTAGATTTTGCGTCGCGCCTCCTCACCAATCATTTCGAGCAATCCTTCCTTTTCAAGCGTAGAAAACGCACCGTAGAGAGTCCCTGGTCCAATCTTGATTTGCCCTGCGGTGAGCGCTTCGACCTCTTGCATCACGCTATAACCATGTTTGGGTTCTACAAGCATGAGCATGATGTAAAATGTCGCCTCACTCAGGGGGAGGTATTTTTCTGTGTCATCATTTTGATTCATATGTGCTCTCCTTTATATATCGTGATACGATATATCGTATATCAATATATTACCACACGATATATCGTTTGTCAAGCTATATTCGGGAAATGGCAACAAAGGAGCTGTATGAATGTCACAAGGCTCTTTTATTCTCTTTCTTGGGCATTCGGCGTTATAATCAGAATTGTTGCTTCCCTTTATCTATGTGATACAAGGAGACTTACCCGTTGCCTGAGATAGCGCTCTTCATTCGCGGGATTTTCATAGGCTTCGCCATTGCCGCGCCGGTTGGTCCCATCGGGGTGCTCTGTATCCGTCGGACACTGGTCGAGGGTCGCGTCGCAGGCTTGATATCGGGATTAGGCGCCGCGTCCGCTGATGCAGTTTATGGAATCATCGCTGCCCTGGGTTTCACGCTGCTTGCCGATTTCCTTACCGCACAACAAGTCTGGTTGCGCGCGCTGGGCGGACTCTTTCTCTGTTACCTGGGTGTGCGCGCTTTTCTAGCGCCGCCTGTCGCCCTGGAACTCTCGTCACCAGCGAAGAAGGGCTTGTTAGCCGCCTATGTCACCACCTTCTTTCTCACGCTCACCAACCCCCTGACCATTTTCGCCTTTGCAGCTATCTACGCTGGCGTGACGAGCGCCGGTTTGCAGAGCGCTAATGCGTTTGTTTTGGTGTTAGGTGTCTTCAGCGGCTCAGCTCTGTGGTGGACGGTGCTCAGCGGCGGCGTCGGTCTGTTTCGTAACCGAGTCACCCCAACCGCTTTGGTGTGGATCAACCGTATCTCGGGCGCATTCATCGTGGGCTTTGGCATCAAATTGCTACTAGGACGCTGAACGGTTATTGTTAAGAGAGGCATTCACACATGATCCAGGCTGGAAAACCCCATTCCCAAACTCGTATGACGCTCTCTGCCGAAGAACAGGCGTGGCTTGCTGGCGAGGCGGGGGGCGCTATGCGTCGCGCCATGGAGATTGTCGTGGCGCTTGCCCAAATCTATGGCGCCGAACGCCTGATTCCTGTAGCAAGTGTGCAGATTTCCGGTGTTTCCTACCGCAACATCGGCGCGGCGGGATTGGATTTTCTCCGTCAATGGGCTGATGAGGGCGCGCGTGTGCGGATTCCTACTACACTCAACCCCGCTGCGATGGACCTGGAAGCCTGGCGTGAACAGGGCTTCGACCCGGATTTCGCAGCGCAGCAGCAAGCGGTTGTCGCTGCCTTTTCGCGGATGGGGGTCGGCGAGGGTAGCCCTATCCCAACTTGTACGCCCTATCTACTGGGGAATGTCCCACACTTTGGCGAATCCCTTGCCTGGGCTGAATCCTCCGCCGTTGCCTATGCCAACAGCGTCATCGGTGCGCGCACAAACCGCGAGGGCGGACCGGGCGCGATTGCCGCGGCGCTCGTGGGGCGCACGGGCGCGTATGGCTTACACCTCGAAGGAAACCGCCGCGCCACATTGCGTGTCGAAGTTCGCGTGACCCCACAAACCATCAGCGATTACAGCGCTTTGGGGGCTGTAGTGGGCAAGGCTGCCGGAGTGCGCGTCCCCTATTTCGAAGGGCTGCCGCTTGAACGCGGCGCGCCGCTGTGGGAAGAGAAACTCAAAGCCCTGGGAGCTGCGCTTGCAGCCACGGGCGCGGTGGGGCTGTTCCACGTGGCGGCGGTCACGCCAGAGGCGCTCGCTGGAAGGGTGCTGGCACCGGAGCACGAGACCCTGGTCGTGACCGACCTGGCACCGGGCTACGCCATGCTGACCGATGCTGCAGCGCGTCCTGCGCTGGTCTGGATCGGTTGCCCGCACGCCTCGCTTGCGGAAATCGCCATGGTGGCCGATTTGGTCCGGGGGAAGCGCCTGCGGTTGCCCTTGTGGATTACCTGCGCCCGCCCAGTGAAAGCAACCGCTATCGCGCAGGGCTTGGTTGCAGAGATAGAAGCCGCTGGCGGACGTCTCTATGCCGACGCCTGCATGGCTATCGCTCCTGTGCGTGATCTCGGCTTTGCGGCGGTGATGACTTCTTCTGCCAAAGGCGCCTATTACCTGCGCAATCTCGCGGGTGTGCCGGCGCGCTTCGGGACACTGGAAGAATGTGTGGATATGGCGGTAACAGCATGGAGCTGAGTTTTGAGGGTCGCATCATCAAGGCGGGGCGCGCGAAGGGAGAGGCTTTGGTCTCGCCTGAACCGGTTGGCTTTCTCGGCGGTGTGGATGCAGCTACAGGCCTCGTAACAGAAAAGGGACACCCCCTGGAAGGGCAATGCGTGGCAGGGAAGGTGCTCGTCTTTCCCACGGGCAAGGGCAGCACGGTAGGCTCGTATGTGCTCTACCAGCTGGCGGTGAACGGGCTAGCGCCGGTCGCCATTCTCAACGCCGAGAGTGAGCCGATTGTGGCGGTGGGCGCCATCATTAGCGAGATTCCGATGGTGGATCAAATTCCTATTGAGCAAATCCACACGGGGGATTTTGTCACCATTGAAGAAGA
>JAKJAC010000263.1:5619-5968 GCA_022707705.1 Chloroflexota bacterium | reverse complement strand
CTCTTTATCCAGGCAAGTTTGGATTTTAACCTATATCTATAATATGTTAGAATTCAACTTTGTCAAACCTGGGATAATTGACTAATTGACAACTGCTCAGATTTCTATCGTAAGGCGCAAACTGCAGGCTAAAAGTACGCCAGAGAGAGGCGTTTGCGTAATGGTCGAGAACTTTAGCAATGGCATATGCTCATCATGGGCTTCCGTTGGACGGGGCGACGGCGATGTCGAGGAGTTGTCTGCCGATTACCGCGGCTTCGTCTGGGGCGGCGGCATTCTCCAACAGCACCACCACCGCAAACCGGGGCAGTTCGGTGGAATTGATCCCCAGGAACCAGGTGAGGGTACG
>JAKJAC010000263.1:0-5609 GCA_022707705.1 Chloroflexota bacterium | reverse complement strand
TGCTGAGATGCCCCGCCACTTCACCCCAACGGGACCAGCTGTTGCGCAGGTGCATCGCGTCAGCGGAGCTCATGACCGGCATGGCGTAGACGGGGACGCTGGGACAACCAGGTTGTGAGGTCTCCAGAAGGTGCAGAGGAGGGCGCGCGCCATTGTTCGCAACGGTTGCTACCACGCCTGCCATTTGCAGCGGCGTGACAAGCAGCTCTCCCTGTCCCAGCGCTTCCATGACCGGATTTGCGTTTTGCATGTCCCAGTCGGCGACGATGACGGGCAGTTCCAGCGCTGGTGCAGTGGTGAGTCCCCAACGTTTGAATAGCTCCGCAAGTTGCTCTGTAGATAGAACCGCCCCGGCAGCGGCGAAAGGAGCCGGGCAGGCAGCTGCCAGCGCGCTCTCCCAAGAAGGTTTGCCCGGTGCGGAGCGACAGGTGAGACTGTAGTTATTCCATACCACTGGTGCGGAAAGTGACTGTGTAAGTTGCACCTCGGGCAGGTTCTGTTCCATTGCGGCTACCACAATGACGGTTTGAAGGGCGCCGCCGGGTTGCACAGGGGCTTGTGTGGCGCGGTTGAGCAGCGGTGAAGTGGGGTCCTCGCGTAGGCTATTCCAGTTGTTGGCTACGGCGTCGGGAGCAAAGGTCGGCGCTGATGCCAGTGCGAGTAGCGCGCCAGTATGGCTATCTACCAACAAAATCGCACCCGTGTGCTGCGTTAATAACTGCTGAGCCCTCTGCTGGATGCGTGCATCGAGTGTCAAACGGACATCGGCGCCCTGGGTAGCGCGTTGTAACAGCTGATCCTGCGCAGCTGTCCATGCGCTGCGCCCTACATCTCCACGCAGGGCAACATCACATGCAGACTCGATGCCCTCTGTGCCATATTCGAGTGTGGCGTAGCCGATCACCGGAGCTGCTTCAGGGACGGGGTAGGTGCGCTCCACGTAGCCGCGTGAGTCTACCGTGATATCAGCTAGGGTCACGCCACGCCGATCGAGGATGCGTCCGCGTTGGATGCGCATCTCTGCCAGAATGCGGTGGGGGTTAGTGGGGTAATCGCGCAGTGTGTCAGCGCGCATGACAGCCCAGAAGCCGGTATCCAGAGCACAGATGACCAAAAGCAACAATAAGCCGTTCCCCAAGCCAAGAATGTTGTGGTGCAATGAGGAAACGCCGCGCTTGCTCAGCGGTAAACTGGCAGGCACGGGGTGGGGGATGGAGATGTTCAGTAGCAAGCCCACCGTTGCCATCAGAGTGACTAATGATGAGCCACCGTAGCTGAGGAAAGGGAGTGTCACTCCGGTGAGTGGAATGAGTTTGAGATTGCCCCCGATGATCACCCAACTCTGGATGCCAATCCACGCGGCGATGCCGCCTGCCAGCAGCGTTTCAAAAGGGGCTGCGCTATGACGGGCGAGCCTCAGGTTGCGCTGCAGGAACCACGCCAGCAACGCCAACACCGCGATGGCGCCCGCAACCCCAAATTCGTTGACCAGGGCGGCATAGACGAAATCGCTGTGAACCACGGGAATGAGGTCGGGGCGCCCCAAGCCCAATCCTTGCCCGAACAACCCACCCGCCGCTACCGCGAAAAGCGATTGCAGAATTTGGAAAGCGCGGTCGGCTTGTTCGGGCGCCCAGGGGTTGAGCCAAATGCTGGCGCGGAGAGCGACCCGGTCGGAGAGCATGGCTCCGAGCACTGCGACGGGCACGAACATGAGTATCCCCATCAGCACGTGCGCGATGCGCCCCCAGGCAAGATAGAGCATTGCCAGCGCGGCAAGATAAAAGAGCAGCGCGGCGCCCAGGTCCTCCTGCCACGCCAGGAGCACCAATGCCAGGCCGATCATCAAGAGCATAGGACCGAGCACGGGGGGCCACAGAGCTAGACCGCGCCGGGCGTTTCCCGGAATCTCACGTGTATCTGCGAGGTAGGCTGCCAGGTAGATGAGCAGCAGGAGCTTGAGTAATTCTGAGGGCTGGAAATAGTAACCCAATATGCCGCCTAACCACAGGCGCGCCCCAGACCCCGATGGATTCACTCCGAAGAGCAGGGTCGCTGCAAGCAGCAGTAACCCGCCCACCAGTAGCGTGTAGCGATAGCGCCGCAATAGGCGCGTGAGCGTATGGATGCTGCTGATACCGCACATGAGCGCGATGCCCACAATCAGCCACAGGATTTGCCGGTTGAGAAATCCGGGTGCCAACCGCGCCTGCAGGAGCAATCCCAGACCGGTGAGCAGGGCGATGGGGGGCAGGAGCAGCAGGTCCGCTTCGGGATAGCGACGCCGGAAATACAGCAGCGCGCCCCCCCAGGCTGCGCTCCAGCCTGCATATAGTGCGACAAGTTTGACGAACGACAGTCCGGGTATAAGTCCGTTGAGGGCATTCGCCAGGTGCAGCGTGATGGCGCCCACCGCCATGAACAGTGCGGCAATTCCCATCAACCAGAGCGCCGGCGCTGACGCCGACAGCGATTCCGGGTGCTGCGCGCTTACGGCGTTGAGATGCTTCACTCGCGTTCTCCTACCTGCGGGGCGCGGCAAGAATGCTTTCGAACGCGCGCAACGCGCTGAAAAGCACTTCTGAAAAAGACCTCTTTCCCCGGGGTGAACTTGCGCTTCGTTGTGAACTCCTTTTTACTCACAGGTAAGGGGTTGTGAGCAAGTGGAGCTTTTCGCACGTCGCTGCGGGGATGCGCTCAGGGGCGGTGATAAGCGCTGTGGCAAGCACTTCGGCGCAATTGCAGTGTGTTTGGAGCTGTGCCAGCTGCGGCGCTAGCGCAGCAATAGCGTCTTGCGCCAGTTTCACGTTAGCGTTGAGGCGCTGGATCACGACTTCAACGGTGACCGGCGCTTCGCTTTCGTGCCAGACATCGTAATCCGTCACATGCGCCATGGTCGTGTAGCAGAGCCCCGCCTCGCGTGCCAGGAAGGCTTCCGGGCTTGTGGTCATGCCGATGATATCCATGCCCCAGGCGCGGAAGGCTTGACTCTCCGCTTTGGTGCTGAACCGCGGTCCCTCGATGGTGATGAGCGTCCCGCCGCGATGTACATGTCCGCCCGCAGCCTCGCAAGTGCTGGCGAGGAGCAAGCTCAGCTCGGGGCAGAAAGGCTCGGCGACGGAGATGTGCGCTACGAGCCCATCGCCGAAGAAACTGCGCGGGCGACTCCGGGTGAAATCAAAGAGTTGGTCCGGGATGACGATATCACCTGGTTCTAGATGTTGGCGCAGCGACCCGCAAGCTGAGACGCCGATGATGTGGCGGACTCCCAGGCTCTTGAGTGCGTAAATATTAGCGCGATAGGGCACCTCGCTGGGGCTGAGGACGTGTCCACGTCCGTGACGGGGGAGAAAGGCGACGGGGATACCGGATAGTTCACCAATAATCAGGGCGTCGCTAGGTTCCCCGAAAGGTGTGGAGAGGCGGCGCTCCTGTATGGTTTTTAGCCCTGGCATCTGGTATAGACCAGAGCCACCAATCACAGCAACGGGTATGCTTTCCATAAAAACCTGCCTTTTTGAGTATTCGGGTGCGGGGTGCGACGCTAATACCGTTCCCGATCAGGATTCATGTGGTTCCTGCGTAATGAGGACCAGCGTTTCGTGACACTGCCCACAGCCAATATAGGGATTGGCAATGGGACCGCCGCTCTTAGTGCAACTGGCAGTGATTATCATGCGCGGCTTTTCCCAGAATCGCAAGGGGCGCCTGCCGATGCGTGCACGCAGTCTCATCGTAGGGCAGGCATTTGCGCGGCAGATGTTCGGAACCGGGCAGGTGTCGCAGAGGCTTGATGTCCACTGGGCTGCCTCTGCCTGCCCCTCAAGCAAGCGACATTCTTCGCGCCCGGTATGCCAGCGCTGCACATCGGCGTAATAGTAGGGGCATTCGCGCCCATTAGGTGTTCGCATCGTTGTCTTTTGCTGTAAGGTTCAGGCTTCCAAATAGCCTTGGATGTGTTGCCGGTTAATGTAGAGCAAGGGCGTGCGCGCTGGCAACCGTCCACTGGTCTCAGCCAGGTAATGGATGGAGCAATCATACATCGGGATGAAGACTCCTTTCCAGAAGTCGAGGAAGTTGTTCAATTTGGCATCGCTGAACATGGGCGCCGCACCACGGATAACGGCGAGCGGTAGGTAAACCATCATTGTGAGGGTCCGCGGTGGACGTCGTGCACTTTCGATCACCTCCTGCTCTGAGAAGAAGAGCGTTTGAATCGTGGCGCGGCTGACCTCAAGCTGTGCCGCACGAACCGGCGGCAACCCGGTAAATTGCCAGGGGGTCACGCGCGCTTCGAAGATGGTCAGGAAATCAAAGCCGTCTTTGTTGATGTGTCCGTGGGGGTCGCCCAGGGTTTCCAGCAGCCCCTCACTCCAGAAGATGTCGCCAATCACCTGTGCGGGATGCTTTTGTTGCGGCGAGATAGTTTCTCCAAGGTTGTGCATACAAACCTCCTAAGTCTATGTTGTGTTTTCGAAAAGTCGTTTGCCGGTCGCGCTGGCTTATGGAGCAGATATGTCTTGTGCCAGTTGCCGTAGCCCGGCTTCGTCAATCATGGTGATGCCGAGTTGTTGTGCCTTGCTGAATTTCGTTCCGCCTGGATCGGCGCCGATGACCAGATAATTCGTCTTTTTGGTTACCGCAGAGCTTACCGCTCCGCCCAGGGAGGTAATCCATGCGGCGATTTCATCGCGGGGCTGCGAAAGTGCGCCTGTGATGACGAAACTTAAGCCTGCTAGCGGACCCACGTCTGCGGACGTCACCTGCGGTTCTGCCGCCAGACGCACGTCTGCCGCCTTGAGTTTGCGCAGGAGTTCCTGGTTGCCGGGACGTTCAAACCAGGCGCGGATGCTGGTAGCTCGCACGGGACCCAATCCGGGGACCGCCGCGATGGCTTCCTCTGGAGCGTTGGCGAGCGCATCGAGGGTCGGAAAGGCTTGCACCAGCACTTCGGCAACCGTGCTACCGACCCCGCGAATGCCCAAAGCTGCCAGGAGTCGCGGAAGCGGGCGTTCTTTGGAACCGGCGATGGCTTCGAGCAGATTATCAGCTTTTTTATCGGCGAAGCCTTCTAGTGTCAGCAAGTCTGCCCTGGTAAGGCTGTAGAGATCACCTGGATCCGTGATGCGACCCTGCTGGACCAATTGTGCGGAAGTGCTGCTGCCCAATCCCACAATATCCAGCACATGTGCAAAGTACAGCAATTTTTCGCCGCGTTGCGCCGGGCAGGCAGTGTTGAGGCAGAAGTAGGCGACCTCACCCTCTGTGTGCGCGACCGTTTCACCGCAGGAGGGGCAGGTGTCCGGTGGTGCGATAGGGCGCTCAGCGCCGGTGCGGACATCGGTAATGGGTCCGACGACATAAGGAATTACATCACCCGCCCGGTGGACAAGCACCCTGTCGCCAAGGCGAATATCGCGCTCGGTCACGAAGTCAAAATTGTGCAACGAGGCACGGCTGACCGTGACGCCGGCAATTGGGATCGGATCGAGGAGCGCGGTCGGCGTGATGACACCGGTGCGTCCCACTGAGAACTCCACATCACGGAGCTGGGTGGTGGCTTCTTGGGGCGGAAACTTGAATGCGACCGCGCCGCGCGGTCTGCCGCC
>JAKJAC010000262.1 GCA_022707705.1 Chloroflexota bacterium | reverse complement strand
GGAACCGCTCAGCAAGAGCCTGCGCCAGACCTTACCGCCGGCACGCCAGCTTGCTGCACGACAATTGCTGGATAGTCAGATCCAAGCGCTCACGCGTGCCGGTCTCGACACAGCTGCAACAGCAGGAGCACCATTGCGTGGTGTTGCGAGAGTAGCGGGGAACTCAGCTCGAGGCAACGGGGCTGCCAGCGATTCACCACAGCCCACCCTGGCGCTGCTCCAACAAGCGCTGGCACAGGGCACACCGGTGATGCTAACCTATATTGATGCTCAGGCGCAAGTCACCCGGCGCCGGATTCAGCCCCTACGCCTGGAATTGCAGCAAGAACCGCCGCTGCTCGTCGCCTATTGCGAGTGGCGCGGGGCAGAACGCCACTTTCGACTGGATCGCATCGTGGCGCTGGAAGCAGCGCCGACCTGATCCCGTGCCCCCTTCGGACTAGATGACCTTGAACACCAGCAGGCGTTGCACCGCATAGGCCACTCCCAGGGTCTCAATGCGCGGCACATCCGCCTGACACAGATGGTAACAGCGCACGTTGTCCTGATCCAGCCGGAGTAGCTGGTGCAGCCGCTTGCGTAATTGCTGGTATTTGGCCGGCTCGAGGTCGCACTCAAAGACGCTCTCTTGCACGTGCGCGCCATAGCCCTCAAGCAATTTCATCACCTTCGTGCGGCGTTTCGTGTCAGGAATGTCGTAAGCGATGACGACGAACATGATCCACCTCCCAGGAGTCACCTGAGCGCGGGCAGGCTGCGATGACCGCGCACTGCCCCTGTGGGCTGGCGTCAGCCAATGAGCAGGGGGGTGTAGGCTGCGTCGCGCCCCAGAATGCAGCGCGCCAGATGTTCAGCCTGGCGCTGAAGGCACTGACGATAGGTCAGCTGCTGTTGCCACGCTGGGTGGCGAACCTGCACCGTCAGCCGCTCCTCGTATTGAGCAATGAAGAAGCGCCGGGCATCGTCGCTCAGAGTGCAGCGCCCTGCCTGCGCCGAGAAATCTCCAGGCGTCAACAGCTGTTGCCGCAGCAGACGCAACACTAACAGGTCCACGATGATGGGACGGAACTCCTCCTCCAGGTCTACGCCAATGAAGGACGCCCGTAATCTACCGTGTGAAACACTCCGACCATCGGATCCAGACCCAGCCGATAGAGCGCGCTCACGATATCGTTGAGCCCCCCAACCTGCTGCGAATACCCCGATTGACGCGGCGAATTGTGTTTGTCTACAATTCATGCTACAATGAAAAAGTTGCTAAGTTCTCCCTTGCACACGGAGGTGCTGATGCCCGACCTAGCTCCATTCCAGACCGACATCCTGTGCCTGTTGGTTGGCGGCAATCCACTGCCGGATTATGTGAGCGCGATTTCATTGCCTGGAACGACACAAGCCCACATACGTTTTTGTTACCACCTAAGTTGATGGATTTGGAGGAGGGATGGAGATATCAGATATCGAGGGCATCACCAAGTCATATTGGGACGAATCTGAGCCTTCACATATGGACGAGGCTTTACGATACTACGTCTGTGAGAAGCAGGAGCGTCTTGGTGATAAGAGCCTTCTTGAAGCCGAATTGGAGGAAGCAAGGGCACAAGAGAACATCACGAATCAACCCTGCCACACCCTCGTGCTTCTGGTTGGCTTTTCGCTGGAACCTTTGTTGCAGTCAGTAGTCGCGCTTCAGCCCAAAACGATCGTGCTGTTGTTAAACCAGGATGGTTACGCAGGTGAAGAATGGACGGACTTTGCAGGCCATGTCACAGAGGCCATTCAACATCTTTCCAAGGAGCATCTGCTAAGTCAGTGCCCGCAGTTTCCAGGCAAGGACAACCATGCAGGCTATCCAACGGGCGATACTCCCTCCGCGGTCTTTCAAACCCTTGTCGAGGTGCTTCACGATGTGACTGATGTTGTGATTGATGTGACCGGCGGCAAAAAGAGCATGGTGAGTGGCGCGTACCTGTACGCTGCTTTCGCTGGAGTGCGCATCTCCTATGTGGATTTTTCCAAATACGATCCGAAGAAACGCAGGCCTTACGGGTATAGCTGCAAAATCGACGGGTTGACGAATCCCTACCAGGACTTTGCTCTGCGCGACTGGGAACGAGTGCGGTCGTTGTATAACAGATACCAGTTTCGGGAAGCTCAAAAGGTCCTCGAATCCATAAAACCCGCGATGCAGACGATAATGCCGAATTCTGTCGGCGCGCTCGAATGCATGACGGCGTTCCTGGAATACTATGAGAAATGGGATAGTGGCGACTATCGAGGCTCGCTGAGAGTGGCTGAGAGTATGCCGAATTTCGGCCAACCGGGTGCTGTTACCGTACTGGGAGATCAGTGGTTTGAGATCAGTGGCAACGATTTCGTCCAAAAGCCCCAACGTTTCTACGGCAATCTCACCGCATTGAAGGCGTATGTTTGCGATGAGTTGGCTCGTATCGAGCGGATAATCAAATACAACGAAGATTTCCGCTCGGCATTCCTGCGAGCTGGCGGCGTCAACGAGATTGTGATGCTGGCGAGGCTTGTGGCACTCATCACTGATGAGACGGATCGGAATGCGCTCCTGAATGCCCTACAAGCAAAAACCCCTCTGGCGAGCTATGTATTCAAAGCCCTGCTAAAGGAGCCGGGCGTCATCACGATCAACTCTGGAAAGCGTGATATCTCGTTCACAGGAGCACCCACGCTTGCAGTTTCTCATACCAAGCCGATGGATCACTGGTGGGAAGTCACATCCCTCTTCAATTCGGATACGGGATGGAAGGACTTTCTTGACCGACGCAATGATTTGATCCACACTTACCTCTCCGTTCCACGAGAATGGGCTGAGGATGCGCTGAGATTCGTCGAAGCGAATTTCGAGAACTTTCTTGGTCACCCAATGGCCCAACTGGGCCGCTGTACTGAAGCGCTATGCTGGTCGAATCTCTGTAAGCTCTGCAATCTGAGCCGCTTTTTGCCCCCGAGTCTACGCTAAGGAGGTGTAGTTGTGACCCGATACCTTTTGGTCGCCGAAGCCGATAAGATACAGGATCTGCTTTTTCGCTCCGCGCGCCTGCGCGAGGTCGTAGGGGGGAGCGAGCTACTTAACCGCTTCTGTAAAGATGTGCCTGATTTACTGGGGATTCCTCAGGAGGACAGGATCATCAACGATGGCGGCAGCTTTCGGCTGTTGTTCGATTCCTCAGAGCAAGCCCTGACCCGCGGCGCCGAATTGGCCGAGGTCTATCGCCGTGCCACCGGCGGCTCACTTTCGTTGGCAGAACCAGTGGAGGTCAAAAGTGACTTTGACTTAGCTAGTGAGGAGGCTGAGGAAAAACTCCGTCGAGCAAAACGCTGGCGTGAGGCTTGGCAGACCCAACCCCATTTGCCCTATATCGCGTACTGCGCCAGCTGTGGCGTGGGGCTAGCTGTAGCACACCGTGCTTTCCACGAAGATGAGGAACCGCAGTATCTTTGTGCATCCTGTCTGAACAAGGGTGCCGAGCGCCCTGTCGGGATGATAGGCAAGTTTGCGAAGGGTTTTTATGAGGAGATCGTTGGCGAAGACGGGTTGCAACAAGCCGACTGGCCCGGAAAGGCGAAAAGGCCTGGCAGACGGGAGGTTGACCCGGGGGAAGACTTGGCCGACTACGACCCCCGCCGCTATGTCGCTTACTTTCTGGCTGATGGAAATGACATGGGACAGGCGTTCAGCAAGTGCCGAACAAAGGAACAAATGCACAATCTGTCGGAAGGCTTATCACGCGCGTTCCGACAGGCGCTTGCCGTGCCTACCAGGATGATCAGGGACAAGAACCCTCTGCGCAAACGCCCTCACTTCATTCCCGTCCTCCCCCTGATATTGGGTGGTGATGATCTCCTGGCACTTGTCCCCGCACCGTGGGCGCTGGATTTTGCTATGCAGTTCTGCAACGCTTATGAAGAGGCTATGGGAGACTTGTTCAAAGAGATCAATCTCCAGGAGGTTCCCGTCCCAACCGTTTCAGTTGCAGTGGTGATTTGCAAAAGCAAACATCCGTTCAAGCTGGCATATGAGGCAGGCGAAAGCCGCCTCAAAGACGCCAAGCGTGTCAGCAAACGACTGGGGTTGAGCGGCGGATCGCGCCATTCGAGCATCAGCTTTGAAGTAGTATTGGGCGGGCGGCTGGTGGGCGCCTCTCCTAGTGGGCGAGTTCGCCCAACGTTGCGCCCCTATTGGGTCCACGACAATATCGCTGGGGGATGGGGCTTTTCAGTGCGAAAATTGGTCGAGCAACGCTATGAATTGCGGAATGTACCCAACAAACGGCTGATCGAACTCCGTGATCTGTATGATGACTTGCCAGCTTCGCTCAAGACAGAGGATCTCTCGCCTTGGGAAGCCCGATTGAACCAGTTACTGGTGCGCATCGCCAGAGAAAAAACTAACAGAACGGCTATTGACTCGGCTCTCGAAGACCTGGGCAGCAAACCTACCGGTTGGTACAGAGTTGATCGAGCGCCTGATGACCTGTGGTACGGCCACGGCCTGCCTGACCTTATAGAAGCCTGGGATTTCGCCCTGGATCTGGGCAAAGAACGCCAGGAGTACGAGGAGGGAGCGCAATGAGCGTCACTTTAACCTTCGAGATCGCGTTTGCGTCCAATTTTCACGTCGGAGCGGGTTATGGCAGGGGCTTTGGTTTGGATTCCGTGCTGCTCCGGGAGGCTGACGGGAAACCGGCATTGCGCGGCAGTGAATTGGCAGGGTTGCTCCGTAGCAGCACTTATCAGTTGCTGAAGCTTCCCCCTCTTCGGCGACAGCCCCATGACACGTCGTTGCTACGGTTGTTCGGCACACCAGAGCGGGCCAAGCGCTGGCACATCGCATCAGCCCACCCCGCAACACTACAAGCAAACGATTCCCAAGCCGTGCAAAGAGTACGCATTGATCCCCGCACACGTCGTGCTGAACCACGAAAGCTATTCTCACAAGAAGAGGGCCGAGCCGGGCAAATTTTCCGGTTTTCCGCAACCTGCCCGCAGAACGATACAACAGCATTGGATGAAGCGGCATTGCTCGTTGCAGCAGCACGCCACACCCGCGCGATTGGACGCGCGCGGCGGCGTGGTTTGGGAGCATGTACAATCCACCTCGTTGACGTTTCTGGACTAGATGTGTCTTTAGCCGAAAACCAGTCGTGGGAAGACTGGTTTTTGGAGCGTTTTGACCAGGTATGGTTGCACGGGAGCCCGGCCCATCCGACGGCCCCAGAAATCAAGGCAGATATTGGAAGGATCAGCGGCTTTGAAGGCGAAGCGGTGCGCGTGCGCCTCATCGTACGCCTGGACGAACCCCTGCTGATTGCCAACCATGCCCCTGCGGGCAACCAGTTCGATGCCCGCACTTCGATCCCTGGGGGCACTGTGCTGGGGGTGCTGGCAAATTCGGCAGCTCAACGCTGCGATCTTGGAACACCCAATGCTTATCACGACTTCATTGCCCTTTTTCTACGCGGTGGCGTTGTCTGCCCCATGCTTTATCCAGCCTTCCAGCACAGCAACAATCTGTATCCTACCATCCCAGCGCCGCTTGGTCTGGTCACATGCAGTGTAGTACCCTTTGAGGGGGATAACAAAGGGCACGGTGATGGCGCTTACCCCGCCCTGGGACTCAAGGAGTGTCCGACCTGCCACAGCCGGCTTGAGCCGGTCAGCGGTTTCACTGTCTTGCGGCGACAGGCGCCTTTTACTCATACCCCAGAACGTTCTGCAGAGTTGCACATCAAAGTCGAAGAAGAGACTCAGCGAGTGGAAAAGGGACAGCTGTACGGCTACACAGTCTTGGATGCCAGCCAGTACTTTGTTGGTGAGCTGCTCTGCGCCAGTGAGGATGCTTGGCTCCGACTGCAGGAAATGACTGGCATCAGTGAGAAAACACTCCTGACCTGGCGGATGGGCAAAGCGCGTCGCCGGGGCTATGGTCAGGTAACGGCCTGGCTTGAACGGTGCGACGACGTCCCACCCATCTGGGTCCAATTGCCACTTGACGCGCGCGCT
>JAKJAC010000261.1 GCA_022707705.1 Chloroflexota bacterium | reverse complement strand
GTTGGATGAGCCAACCTCGGCTTTGGATGTGTTGACACAGGCGAATATTTTCAATGTGCTCAAGCGAATCAAGAGCGAACTTGGTATGAGCTTCATCCTCATCACGCATGATATCGCAACCTCCAGCGAGCTGGCGGATAGCGTGGCCGTGATGTACGCCGGGCAGATCGTGGAAACGAGCGATGCGCATCGCTTCTTTGCCGCGCCGCTGCATCCCTACTCGCGCAAGCTCATGGATAGTGTGCCGCGCTTGCGTGGCAATCAGGAACCGGATTTCATCGTGGGTCAACCACCAAGCCTCATCAACCCGCCGTCGGGGTGCCGCTTCCGCGCGCGTTGCCCTCAAGCCTTCAGCCGCTGCGCTGAGGAACCGCCCACCATCCGGCAGGATGGCCGTACGGTCAAGTGCTGGTTGCATGTGGCCTAAAGGAGCTTATGAAATGAATGCTAAATCAGGAACAGCTCAGGGTGGGGGTGCAGCCGTGACCAGTGCAGAGCGGCGTCATGAAGATGTGTTGTTGTCGGTTCAGGATTTACATGTGTGGTTTGAATTGCGACGCTTTGGCTTTGGTCATGCCGGCTATGTGCGCGCAGTGGATGGGGTCAACTTTGACCTTCATTACAGCGAGACCATCGCCATTGTGGGCGAGAGCGGTTGTGGTAAGTCGAGCTTGATGAAGACGATTCTGGCGCTGCACCGTCCCACCAAGGGCGATATCACTTTTGAGAATCGCAGCTTGAACGCCCTTAAGGGTCCGGAACTGCGCGAGTACCGTTCGCAGGTGGGTTACGTGCAGCAAGACCCCTACGGTGCGCTGGCACCCTTCATGACCGTGCAGCGGATTCTTGAAGAGCCGCAGATTATCAATGGGATCAAGGACAAAGCCGAGCGGGACGCGCGCCTGCGGAATGCGCTCGAGGAAGTCAAGATGAGCCCGGTGGATGACTTCCTGCCCAAATTCCCGCACATGCTCAGCGGTGGGCAGCAGCAGCGCGTCGTCATCGCGCGCGCCATGCTGCTGGAGCCCAAACTCATCGTTGCCGATGAGCCTGTATCCATGCTGGATGCCTCGGTGCGGGTGGAAATCCTCAAACTGTTGCGCGCCTTGCAGGATAAGCACAAGCTCGCTGTGATTTACATCACCCATGACCTCTCTACGGTGCGCTATTTTTCGGAGCGGGTTTTCGTGATGTATGCGGGACAGGCAGTGGAGAAATCTCTTATCAATGACCTGATTCGTAATCCGCTGCATCCTTACACGATGGCGCTGCTGGCGGCGACTTCTGACCCCGATGCGGACAATGCGACGCGCTTCCGGGATGTCCCCCCCGGTGAACCGCCGAGCCTGGTCAAGCCGCCAAAGGGTTGCCGTTTCCACCCACGGTGTCCGTACATGATCAAGGACCGGTGCGATGTGGATGAACCTCCGCATTTCGAACCGGAGCCACAGCACCTGGTAGCGTGCTGGTTGTACAGATGAGCGGACAGTGGCAGCCCTGGCACACCATCCTGGTAGGCCTGGTCCTGGTAGTGACCGGCTTTGTTCTGCCTTTGTTGATGGTGCTGGGGATTCTTAAGTCCACTCTGCCGTTGAATTTCATTGCCTATGGGGCATCGTTTGCGGGCTTGTTGTTGGGAATAGTCGGCGCAGCGTTGTACGCCAAACGCGGCAGGGATTAGTGCCATACGGGCGCTGGTGAACCCATAACAGCTAAAGAAGAATGCCCCCGCTTGATTTTCTAATCAAGCGGGGGCGTTTTTTTCCTAGAGCGGCAATAGTGGCTAGACTAACGAGCATGTGGGCGACGCAAGAACACAAAGGGGTAGCTTTTTTGTGATTTTTGCGGGCGCAGCCCGCAAAAATCACGCTTGCGGAGAGAGGCGCAGAGGGTTTTTTGAGTGATCTAGCCGATTTTGCCACTGTAGTTTTTCTACGATGGCAATACTAGCTTGACGAACGATCCTGGGAGCTGTGCAAGAACGCAGAGAGGTAGTCTTTTTTTGTGATTTTTGCAGGCGGGCAAAGCCGCCTGCAAAAATCACCCTTGCAGGGGAAGGCGCAGAGATTTCTTGAGAGATCTAGCCAGTTTTGCCACTATCGTTTTGTTTGCGCCTGGCACTTCTTAGGGACGTTCTAAGCGCAGGCTCTCAATATTCCAGAGGTTGGCACTGGTGATGGATTCGAGGGCATAGAGGCTGACCTCGGGCCGAACTACCGAGATTTGTAGCCGTAGAAAGAGTGGCAGTGCGGGCAATTGCTCGGCAAAACGCCGTTGCGCCGCCTGGTGCCCGGCGATGAATTCCGCCGACCCGGGCAGAGCATTCTGCGCTTGTGCACATGCGCTATCGAAAGTCGTATCAATGAACCCCGCCAGATTCAAGCCCGACCAGTTATTAGCCGTGCTGGGAATCTCGGTGCTCATGTAGCGCTGGCAGGGTGGCGGATCGAACTCCGTCATCCAGGCAAAGGATGCCAGGTCGAAATTGCGTCCAAACAGCGGTCCATCGGCGCTCATGGCGAAAAACTCCGTCACTGGCAGCTGGCTAATGGCGACATCCATGCCGCAGAATGCCAGGTCGCTTTGGAATTGCTCCAGATACACCATTGGAGACGCGGTTGTGGATTGCCAGCGAAACGCCAGGGATGTTTTATCCCGTATCCCTGGAATGCCATGCGCTTCACGGATGCCATTGCCATCCTCGTCTCGCCAGCCGATCTCATCTAGCAGCGCTTTGCCGCGGTCGGGATCATACGGATACGTGACAAGGTCTTCAGCATACAGCGGATGTTCGGCTGGAAGATAAGAATCCAGGACGGACGACTTCCCATACAGCTGCGTCTTGACGATTCCCTCGCGGTTGAGACAATAGGCGATAGCCTGTCGCGTGCGCACATCCTCAAAGAAGTCGGGGCGTTTGGCGTTCGAAGCCGGATTGATGTTGAAATCCAGGTGTTCCCAGCGGGTATCGGGGGTGAACACCGGAATCGCCAGAGCTTGCTCCTCCAATCGCAGCAGGAGCGGAACCAGGCTTTCCAGGTCGGCGCGTTCCGTGATGATGTCACAGTCTCCGGAAAGGAGCTGGGCAACGGCATCGTTGGCGTCGGGGATAAAGCGGAAGACAATCTTGTCAACCCCAGGTTGACCCTCTCCGGCGCTGAAATACGCGGGATTATTCACCAGGGTGATGCGGTTGCCCGGAAGCCATTCTTCCACCACAAAGGCGCCCCATCCCATGGGTGTGCGGGTAGATTCCGGCGCCTTCAGCAGGTCGGCAGCCCTGTACTTCAGGGTGTTTTGCCAGAGTTGCCGGGGCAAGGGCATCCAGAAGTTGTCTGTGATGAGGGGATCAATGAAACCCGGCAACCCGGTCCAAACGACGGTGTGCGTATCCTGCGCGCGATAGCTCGCCGTACGGTTCACGGCGCTCTTGTCGGTCGGTGTGCGGGCATCCGCGTCAATTTCGTAGCTGTAGACCGAATCATCCGCAGTGACAGGCGTGCCATCTGACCACAGCACATCCTCTCGAAGCCGGAATGTGACTGCCAGCTGCTCCATCTCCACCGGTTCTCCGGTGAAAATCACCGCGCAGGCAGCGCTATAGCACCCTGCCGGGCGCACAGCCATGCCTTCAGCCAGCGTCACAGGAGTGTTCGCCGCATCCACGGCGCGATCGCCGGTTTGCAGAATGACCTTGGTGATGGCGACATCCTTGCCGCCCAGCTGGGGTAGCTCCTCGAGAATGACGGGTTGATAGGTGTATTCAAGATGGTCTATGGGACCATCGTAGATTGCTTGCAGGATATGGCGCGCCGTGCGCCGCGAATTGCTATACCAGTAGAGAGATTCGGGCTCTTGTTCCTGGCAAATAGTGAGGACGGTGGGCTGGGGTGTTGGCGTCGGTGTCGGTTCTGCGGTTGGCGTGGGGGTGGGGGGCAGTGTGGCGGTTGCCTCTGGCGTAAGGCTCTCGGTAAGTGAGGCTGTGGGGGTTGCCGTGGCAGTCAACACTGCCGGCTGAAAGTTGGCGCATCCAGCCAATAAACACCCTATCAGTAAAGGTGTGATACAAACCCACAATCTTCTTGATCCCATGCGTGACTCCTGATGCACAATATTGGGGAGCGATTTCTGTGCCGGTCCTGGTTGGGGGTAATCTCGTTGATTTAGAGTGGCTTGCATTTGCCAGGACCAAAGAAGCCAGACCGCCCAGCGCTGTAACCGGCTCATGGGGTGCTATGTAAACTCGTATCTGAGTTCTGGCACAGGTCGCTGGCGTTTGGTGAGCACTTCCCGCAGGCGCTCACGTGCATAGTGCAACCGGGACTTCACTGTACCGACTGGCAGGTCCAAAATGCGGGCAATTTCCTCCAACGGCAGGTCCTCAAGATAAAAGAGCGCTACCACGGCGCGATGGGAGGTGGGTAGATCGGCGACGACTTCACGAATCAGAATGGCCGTCTCCTGCTCTTCGGTGCGATGGTCGGGCGAGGGGAACATGCTGGGTAATCCTGATACCCACTCCAGCAGGTCTTCCACAGGCTGTGTCCAACGGATTTTGGCAGACCAGTCGTAGACCAGGTTCAAGGTAACGCGATAGAGCCAGGGTTCGAGGGGGCGGTTGGTATCCACAGTCTTAGCGTAGGTGTACAGGCGCACGAAACATTCCTGGAGGATATCTTCTGCAGCTCGGTGGTCGCGAGTTGCCGCCAGAGCTACACGATATACCAGGTCCTTATATTGTTCGTAAAGCTGCCCCAGCGCGTTGAGATCGCCTCGTTGGAGTTGCTGTATCAGGGATTGCTCCATGCACCACCCTATTTTTGCTATCTATTACCGTTGTTTGAAGTCGCGCCTGACTCTGGCGCGATATGCTCTAGCTGTGCCACAAATTTCCGGTCTTCGCTGCTTAGTTCTGTTCGCGTAAGCAACTCTGGGCGCCGCAACCAGGTGCGGCGTAACGCTTCTTGCCTGCGCCAGCGGGAAATCGCGGCGTGATTTCCGGAGCGCAGTACCTCTGGGACTTCGATTCCGCCAACCTCTAGAGGGCGGGTATATTGTGGTCCTTCCAGCAAACCACCGGCAAAGGAATCCTGTCGGGCACTCTCATCATCGCCGAGCACGCCTGGAATCCAGCGCGCCAGCGCATCAATCATGACCATTGCCGGCAGCTCGCCGCCGGTGAGCACATAGTCCCCAATCGAAATCTCATCCGGCTGTAGCGCGATGCGCACCCGCTCATCGAAACCCTCATAGTGCCCACAAATGAGCAGTAGTCGTGAGTGTTGTGCCAGTTCCTGTGTGACCGCTTGGTTAAAAAGCCGCCCTTGTGGGCTTAATAGCACCACCGGAAACTCTGCTGTGCCCCGAATGGCTCTCACTGCCTGCAGGATAGGCTCGGGCTTGAGCAACATGCCTTCCCCGCCGCCGTAGGGCAAATCATCCGTCAGCTGATGCCGGTCGAACGCATAATCACGTAGTTGGTGGATGATAATAGTGAGATGCCCACGCTCCTGTGCCCGCTTCAAAATGCTCTCCTGTAGCGGACCCAAAAACATCGCCGGAAACAAGGTCAGGACATCAATGTGCATCACCCCTATTTTAACATTAGATTGAACCAGGACAAGTGGCATGGGACTGATGCCAGATTATTCTCGACGCGGCTCCACCGCGTCGAGAATAAGCATCACTATGAGGATAACGGCTCGGCGGCGAGAATAGCTCTCGCCGCCGAGGGTTTGTGCTTATTGGAACGTGCCAGTTAAGGGAATTGTATCTACCTCGCGTTTGCGCTGTTGCACCAACAAGCGCGCCTGTGCGGGCCAGGTGGCGCTATACCGTATGCGCACGGTGCTTTCCCCCAGGAGCTCCTGGATTTCTTCAGGCTTGAGCGCTGCCAATTGCTCAAACAGGAAGATGCCCGCGGCATTGAGGGCGGCTTCGATTTTCACGCCGATGCTCCAGATGCGCTTGAGGTTGTCAGGCGCCACGAGGGTGCGTTCCAGCGGCTGCGGCGGCGCGACTGGCGCCTCTATCATAGCTGTAGCGGGTTGGCTCTCAATC
>JAKJAC010000260.1 GCA_022707705.1 Chloroflexota bacterium | reverse complement strand
GGAGGGTGCAGGTGTCGCCACACGGTGGGTGAGAATCGCCGTACGCACAGTATTATCCTCGCAGGCAGCACAACCCAGGCAACGCCCATCTTGCTCGCCCAAACCCAGACAGTAACCCTCATCTACCGCAGCTCGCGCTCGCTGATATTGACGATACAGGAACTCCGCTGATACGGAGGAAATTCCGAAGTCCAAGGGGAACTCGGCATCCGGTCCCTTCTCCTCCATCCACGAAGACTCCCAATACCCATGCGCGCGCAGCCAGGTCTGCAAAGCCTGCCAATATCCGGAGGTCAAGGCTAAATCGTAACAATGTCCTTGCTGTGCCAGCTCGAGCAGGGGTTCCAGAAGCCAGGTCCCTCCCATAGCGAGCACCTGTGAAACTGCCACTTCATCCCACGGCGAAGGCACTCGAAACTCAAAGCCATTGGTCTCACATGCCGACTTGACCGGGCCAATTATCTGACGCCATGGCTCTTCTTCCAGGCAGAGGCGGTCGTAGCGTAAAGGGGTGAAAGGCATCCGCACCAACAGCCCGACGCTAAAGATAATCCGGATACCAGGATTGCTGCGGCGGCGCATGGCCTTGAGCTCGCTCACAAAGCTGCGGAATTCCAGAATATCTTCCTCGGTTTCATAGCCGGTGAGGATGTAAAACAGTTTAATCTCGCGAATCTTTTCCCGCAGCAGCGCCGCCAACACACCGCGAATCGCATCAAGGTCAAGACTTTTGTGCAAAAACGCCCGTTGGCGCCGGCTTATCCCCTCGATGCCCAGTGTAAAGCTGCGTTTATCAGCAGCAATCTCTGCTGTCAACAATCCGGGTGTGGCGTAGAGGATATCCACCCGCTGGCTTTTGAAACTCACACGGTCGAAGAGCCGGTTGAGTTCCAATAACAAAGGGAAAATACCGCTGTAGGTGTTGAAGTTGAAACTGTACAGGTCAATCTCAGCACACCCCTGACGCTTGAGAGAGCGCGCGGCGTCCAGCACAGATTCCAGAGGCACTTCGCGATAGGGCTTGCGGTCATAGCCCTCAAAGCAGAAGGAACAGAAAGCCGGACAACCGTAGTTAATCTGCAGTCGGGCGGTCCCCACCTCAGCATCGTTGAGCAACGGGTAATCAGTCACCAAATCCGTAAATGCCGGGGCGCGACAGATGGCCTTTTCGACATGTCCACCGACACTGCCGGCAATCCACAACCCCGTGACCTCCGCCTGAGCCCGAGCCAGACGCTCGCGCTTAGCGCTGGCTCGAGTTCGCCACAGACACCGCAGCAAGGGCTCAACTTGCCCCTCACCTTCGCCAAAGAAAATAGCGTCGGCGATGGCATCGCCATCCGAGCCAACAATCGCTTGAGTCGCCAACGCATTCGAACCCCCAAGGATGAAGGGGGGCCACTGCTCACCGCGCTGGCCTGATAGCACCGGAATACCGGAATGGAGAAAGAGATAAGGCAGATTGATGAGCTCGAGGACATAGGCATTAGAGATGAGGACGACATCGAATTCTTCAGCAGAACGCAGGGATTGCGATCCTACAAGGTAAGGGATACCTTCACGCTCGAAGAGCTGCCGGTCATGCAATGGGGGAAAGAAAGCCATGTCCACATAGGCGTCTGGAAAGACACGACGCACTGCCTGCGCCAGAAAAAGATGCGGCAGCGAGCGGGCAGCATCACGGAAAGGGGAGAGGCGCACGATGAGAACACGAAATTCGGCAGTCTCGAATGCCGGATTCCCAAAAGTGGGATTGGGTTGCGGCAAATAACACTCTGCTGCCTGCAACCGGTATCCTTCACGAGCGAAGAAAGCGCTATACTCAGTCATGGAGATGATTTTACGGGTAAATGCCCACTGTACAAGGGCACAGTGAGCGACCAGGGGGATTGAAATATCGACTCGCTGAAGGTATAATAATCGCATATTACAAAGCGCACAGGATTGTGATCAGTGATGACTATTTCGTAGATTGCTTTTCAGTCCTGTTGTGGATTATTGGGAGCGGCGCGCCGCTCCCAATCACTGTGGGAAGACGGTGAGTTTGGTGGAGGGGAGCTATGTCGCAGGGGGATATCGTTGGCTTGATTGCATCCTACGTTTATGCTTTTGGGTTGCTATTCGGCGTCGAGGCGCTGGGTAAACGCCTGAGATGGCCCCAGGCAGTTACCCGTAAAATCGTTCACATCGGCGCTGGGATGTGGATTTGGGGCACTCTCGCCCTCTTCGATGCCTGGTTCTACGGTATCATCCCTTTCGCCACCTTTATTGTGCTGAACGCTATCTTTTACCGCCAACAATCTTTCAAGGCGATGGATAGCCGGGACTCGTCGCCAGGCACGGTATATTTCGCGATTTCAATCACGATCCTGTTCGCGTTGCTTTGGCGCACCGGTGGAGAGCTGGACCGCGCGCCGATTGCCGCCGCAGGCGTGATGGCAATGACGTGGGGTGATGGGTTAGCAAGCCTGGTGGGTTACGGTTGGGGTCGGCATCAGTATACCTTTTTGGGGCATACCCGCTCCTGGGAAGGTTCGGCGGCTATGGCAATCGGCGGTTTCATAGCGATGTTTCTTACATTATGGCTGCTTCCGGGTTCAGCACTCAGCCCGAATAGCGAGCCTTTCGGGATGGCTAGCAGCCTGGTGTTAGCGTTGGCGGGGACCGTCATCGCCACGGTTGCCGAGGGTTTCTCGCCCGCCGGTACAGACAATCTGAGCGTCCCCCTGCTCACGGGAGCGCTGCTGTACCTCGCCAGTGTATTGCTTTGAGTTCGAATCTATGAAAGCATACCAATACCTGCTGCAACTGGTTCTGGGTTTACTGTTGAGTAGCATCATCGCCTATGCTGGATATCGCAAACAGGCGCTCGCCACGAGTGGCGTCTTTGGCGCAATGCTGGTAGGAACGCTTATCTTTGGCTTAGGCGGTTGGGTTTGGGGAATGGTCCTCATCGCCTTTTTTGTGCTTTCGAGCGGGCTTTCAGCGTACAAAAAGGCGGTGAAGCAAGCGTTGGCAGAGAAATTCGAGAAGGGCGCCCGGCGTGATTTCTGGCAGGCGTTAGCAAATGGCGGATTGGGCGCCTTGATTGCCTGCGCCTCGGTGCTATGGCAAAGCCCGGTGTGGTTTGCCGCTTATCTTGGCGCGATGGCGACGGTCAATGCGGATACCTGGGCAACGGAATTGGGTGTCCTGAGCCGGCGCCCGCCGCGGTTAATCACGAACGGCAAACCCGTGGAACCCGGCACATCGGGTGGTATCTCAGGCTTGGGAACCGGTGCAACGCTTGCCGGTGGATTGTGCATCGGCCTGGCAGCGTTGGCATTCCTGCTCATGGATAGTTACTGGGGAGGCAAGAGTTTGCAGGGCGTCGAAAACACGCCCGCTACCCTGGCACGTTTGTTGCCGGTAGCCACGCTAGGGGGATTGATTGGCTCACTGACTGACAGCTGGCTTGGCGCCACCGTGCAGGTGATTTATTTCTCAACCGGGCGGAACAAAGAAACAGAACGCATGATTGATCCAGATGGCGCCCCGAACACTTATCTGCGAGGCTGGCGTTGGCTCAACAATGATTGGGTCAATTTTCTCAGTTCGGTGGCTGGAGCGTTGGGAGCCGCCGGCATCTGGCATTTGTTGAACACCTGAGCCAGCGGCTCGCCTTTACCACCGTATATTGACAGCGAAATTCGGGAACTTTTAGATTTAAGGGCGCTTAGGGAATCTCAGGATAAGCAGACAACGGCGCGTAGGCAACGCCTACCAGCCCCAATCCCGTATGTGCCCCTAACACTGGCGCCACCACCTTCGGGGGCAACCAGCTCACGGGGAAACGGGCGTCAAAGAGCGCTTTGATTTCAGCCGCGCCCGCGAGATTATTGGTGTGCATAATCTGCATACGCAGAGGTGTGCCGGCGCCATGATGCTCAGCAACCACATCCACCAATTTCGCCATAGCCCTGGGGAAAGTTCGCGCCTGCCCCCGTTGGTAATACTTCCCGTCTTCTTTACCCACGCCAATGATGGGTTTGATGTTCAGCACCGAAGCCAGCAAGCCCTTAATATGGCTGATACGCCCGCCATGAATCAGGTACTTCAGATCAGGCAATGTATAGATCGTATCTGTGGCTTGCCGCACCTGATGCAGCAACTTCAATATCTGCTCCATGGACCATCCTGCATTGGCAGCTCGCGCAGCTGCTTCCACGTGCCAGCCCTCGGCGCCGGAAAGTGTCAGGGTATCAAAAAAAGTGACGTGCGCTTCCGGGACCAATTTTGCGCCCTCAAGCGCCGAGTTGTAAGTAGCGCTCAAGCCAGAGGAAATGTGTACGCACAGAATCTCAGGATCTGTTTTTGCAAGCTCTCGGAAGATTTGGGCAAACTCACCTGGTGAAGGCAAGGATGTAGTGGGCAATCCCTGCGCCTTGGGCAACAAGTCGTAGAATTCGTCAGGTTGGATATCCACGCCACTGATATACGATTTCCCATCCAATTCGATCAACAATGGCGCTAGATGGATCGTCAAACCTTCCATCTGTTCCGAGCTCAAATCCATGCCACGATCACTTACGATGTGCATGTCCCCCTCCTTTATCTAGTTTATAGATGACATCATGGGAAATATTGTACCCTATTTTCGAGATTATGCGCACGACAAGCATCTTTGGGGACGCGTTTCAAAACGGGGGTGACAATTTCAGGCACCCCTACAGGGCGCATTAGAAAGGGATTTTCCGCGGCGGGGACAAACACTTGCCAGCATCAGGGGTCGTGCTACACTGAAATGAGTATTGCGAATTCAGGAGGCACGACTATGAATCACGGTTTCGAGAGTCTCAAGCCAGAGCGACTTCACGAAAACCCCTTTCAGATAATCGGACAGGAATGGATGCTAGTCACAGCTGGAACAATCGAAGCCTTCAACACCATGACCGCCAGCTGGGGAGGTATGGGGGTGCTCTGGAATCGCCCGGTTACCTTTGCCTTTGTACGCCCACAACGCTACACTTTTCAGTTCATAAATCGCGCGGATACCTTCACGCTGAGTTTCTTTGAGAGACGCTATCGTGAGGCGCTTTCGTTCTGCGGCACCCAATCGGGTCGCTATGCAGATAAGATGGCAGCCACAGGGCTGACCGCGCAAGCAGTAGAACCAGATGCGGTTACCTTTGCACAGGCACGCCTGGTCTTTGTATGCCGCAAGCTCTATGCCCAAGACCTGCAAGGGAGCGCCTTCACTGTGCCCGAAATCAATGCCGAGGTTTACCCGAGCCAGGATTACCATCGCCTGTTTATCGGAGAGGTCCTCACGGTATTGGTAGCCAAACAGACAACCGGCGCCGCATAAATCGGGTGGCATTTTGAGTCATTTCGGGTATAATGTGTCTACTATGGAGGCGGAAGCATGCACATCACGTTTTTGCTAGGTGAAAGTGTTATGACGCTGCCAGGGGTCGTTTCTTTTACGACGGGGCGCGGTCTCTCTGCGCGCCCCAAGCCTTGATTTTATGTAAAGTTTCAATTGGCATTTCCTGGCCGTGGGCACGTAGTCCACGGCTTTTTGTTCCCTCCCCTTTTCGAATGCCTGCCGTGGCCTACACCGGACGGGTTATTCAACAAGGAGCAGGTTATGAGCATGATTATTGTAAAACTGGATGATATCGCTTTGCAGCACGGGGCGGTGCCGGTTTTGAGCGGCATCAGCTGGGAGATTCAAGCCGGGCAGAAAATAGGCCTGGTCGGGGCAAACGGAGCCGGCAAGTCTACCTTGCTGCAGATTGTTGCCGGCGTGTTACTCCCAGACCAGGGCACAATCTTCCGCCACCCCGAATTACGCATCGGCTATCTGGCGCAGGAACCAACGCTCGACCCGGAGCAAACCGCCTGGGAAGCCGTTTTGAGCGCCAACACAACGCTAGGTCGCCTCGAAACCGAAATGCGACGCCTGGAAAGCCGCATGGCTGATCCCAAGATCTATGCTGATGAAGCAGCTCTCGCGCGCGTGCTGGCAGCACATGCACGCGCACAAGCCGCCTTCGAAGAGCAGGATGGTTATCGTTAC
>JAKJAC010000025.1 GCA_022707705.1 Chloroflexota bacterium | reverse complement strand
TACCTGGAAGACCCCTGTGGTTTCCCCGCTGGTGAGTAAATCGTAGAGGGCTTTGACATCAGCATCTTTGACCGGGTCATCGGGGACCCGTTCGTAGGGAATCGTGTTGAGGTCGAGTTTCCGTCCGTGCTCCTGTTCGATGAGTTCACAGGTCTTGCGCATTTGTGTCAATGTGCGTAAGCCAAGGAAATCTACCTTGAGCATGCCCATCGCGTCAACAACATCCATGGGCCATTGGGAAACCCGGTCCAGGGCATAAGCTTCACCATCGCTTTTGGTGGGGCGGTTCAACGGCAAATAATCCGTGAGCGAGCGGTCCGATACGATGACGCCCGCGGCGTGCGTACTGGCGTGACGGGCGACGCCCTCCAATTGCTGTGCGGTATCGAGCAGTTGCCGCTGATAAGGTATGGTATCGTAGAGTTCTTTGAGCTCTGGAATCGTCTCCAGAGCCTCGGCAATACTGACGGGTTTGCCGGGGACATTGGGGATCAACCGGGCGACTTTGTCCACTTCTCCGATGGGGATTCCCTGTGCACGCCCCACATCCCGAATGGCAGCGCGAGCGCCGAGCGTTCCGAAAGTGATGATGCCGCAGACTTTATCGGCGCCATAGCGTCCGGCAGCGTAGGCAATGAGCTCGTCACGCCGGTCATCGGGATAGTCGAGGTCAATATCCGGCATGGAGATGCGGTCGGGGTTGAGAAAACGCTCAAAAAAGAGGCGGTTTTTGAACGGCTCGACATTGGTGACCTCAAGGGTGTAGGCTACCACTGAACCAGCGCCCGAACCGCGCACGTTCCACCAGATATCGCGTTGCTCTGCCGCCCGGCACAGGTCCCAGACGATCAAGAAGTAATCATCGAAACCCATCTCATGGATGATGCCCAGTTCGTATTCTAAGCGCGTGATATACTCTGGGCGAGTAGCATCTTTGCCGTAGCGGCGCACCATGCCCAGATCACACAGATGTCGCAGGTAGCTTGCTGAGTCAGGAAACCTTTCGGGAACGGGGAACTGCGGCAGGTGATAGGGCGGAGCGAAGGCAATTTGTACATCGCATTGTTCTGCAATGCGGACAGTGTTCTCCAACGCTTCCGGAACATGGGCATAGAGTTGCGCCATCTCCTGTGGGGAGTGCATGTAATAGGAGTTATCGCTCATGCGCATCCGGTTGGTCTCGGCAACGAGTTTGCCCGTGCCGATACATAATAATACATCATGCGCCCCGAACTGGTCCTGGCGCGCATAGTGGATGTCGTTGGTCGCAACCAGGGGGAGTCCCAGCTCACGTGCCAGGGCAATGAGCTGTGCATTGGCGCGCCCCTGTTCAGCAATGGCATGGGTCTGCAATTCCAGGTAAAAACGCCCAGGAAAGTGCTCCTGGTACCAGCGCGCCACCTGCCGTGCCTGTTCTTCCTGTCCTTCGAGCAGCAGACGGGGAATCTCGCCCTGCAAACAGGCACTGAGCACGATCAGGCCTTCGCCGTATTGCAGCAGCGCCTCTTTATCAATGCGCGGTTTGTAATAGAAGCCTTCCAGCTGCGCCAGGCTTGCCAGAGAGAGCAGATTGAGGTACCCCTGTTGGTTCTGCGCCAGCAGGATGAGGTGATAGGCTTTACCATCATTGCGGTCATGGCTGAGGCGGGATTCGGGCGCGATATAGGCTTCCATGCCGATGATAGGTTTGATCCCGGTCGCTTTGCACGCCTTGTAGAAGTCCACGACCCCATACATCACGCCATGATCGGTGATGGCAAGAGCCTGCATACCAAGTTCGGCGGCGCGTTCAGCCAGCGCTTTGGGGCTGCTCAGTCCATCGAGCAACGAATATTCTGTATGTGTATGCAGGTGGACAAATTCAGGCATGGTTTGGCTCCGCTGGCTAATTTACCTGGCTGATAGACTTAGTTTAATCGAGTTTCAGCTTCGGGCAAGCGAGCTGTAGTCCGCGGCGAGTGTCGCACAAATAGCAGCAAGCGGTGCAGTGTCACTTTCACGGTACATCTGTGTGGCAATGCCCGCGAGAGTGGTGGAAATCTCTCCGTCTTCCGGGACGATGACGATGACCGGCAGCCCTTTAGCAAAGGCATAACCGGCTTCGATGCCCACTCCGACGCCTTTTTCAGCAAAGTCAATGACCGCAAGGTCGCTACGCTCTATCTCGGCAAAGGTGCGTTCCATCAGGGTGGAGGCATCGTAAACGACCTGCCCCCAGGCTTCCACATCGCGCACGATGCAGCAGGTGCTGAACCCGGCGGCGGCGAGTGCGGCAGTGAGTTCTTCGATGCGTGGGCGATTGCGTTGATCTTCGTGGTATTTGATGGCGATGTACGCGCGCATGGGCGCCCCTTTCTGCCAGCGTTGTGATAGTTCCATTATAATCCCGGTGTGGTACTAGTCCAGGATATAGGGCAGATTATTGGAGAGCCCAAAGGTCAGATTGGTGAGATGATGTGTTTGGCACTTTGGAACGCTGAAGAGGCGCGGAGGTGGGATTTTGTGTGATTTTCGTGGACGGGGCTTCACCCGTCCACGAAAATCACAGGCAGAAAAAAGACAAGTGGAATAAACAAGAAAATTCTTGACAAAAAGGGGTATTGGGCTATACTGAATTGGCTATCAAAGCGAATAGATGGTGGAGGTGCGGATGGAGCAGACCTTGGCACAAACCCTGGAAATACGGGATTTGCACGTGCGCGTGGAGGGCAAGGAAATTCTCAAAGGGGTGACGTTGACGGTGCGCCCCGGCGAGACACATGCATTGATGGGACCGAATGGCTCCGGCAAGAGCACGCTTTCGTATACGCTGATGGGACACCCCAAATACGAAATCGTAGGTGGGGAAGTTCTGCTCAATGGTGAAAGCCTGCTCGCGCTATCGCCTGATGAGCGCGCGCGCCGAGGGCTATTCCTGGCGATGCAGTATCCTGTGTCTGTGCCTGGCGTCACCCTCTACACCTTTCTCCGCGCGGCGGCAAGTGCGATGCGCGGCTATGGAGAAGCAGCTCGGCGCAGCGGCGACCAGCGCCTGCATGCACATCTGATTCCGGCGCGCGAGTTCCGTCAGGAAGTCAATGCTGAGATCGGCAAACTCAAAATGGACCAGGCTTTTCTCAATCGTTATCTCAATGAGGGCTTTTCCGGCGGCGAGAAGAAGCGCGCCGAGATTCTGCAGATGGCGTTGCTCAAGCCTCGCATTGCCATTCTCGATGAGACGGATTCTGGTCTAGATATCGACGCCTTGCGCATCGTCTCTGAGGGGGTCAACCGCTTGCAGGCGGAACTCGGGATGGGGTTGCTGGTCATCACGCACTACCAGCGGTTGTTGAATTACATCCGCCCAGAGCACGTTCACATCTTCTATAATGGACGGGTGGTTCACTCGGCTGGACCGGAGTTGGTGGAGAAACTGGAAGCCCAGGGCTACGATTGGGTCCAGGCAGAATTCGGGGTTTGAGCGATGGCAAACGATTACGACGATCTACGACAGATCAAGGATCAAACTCAGGAGGATTTTGCTACTGAGATTGATTATGCCTATCAAACTCGGCGTGGTTTGGGTGAGGACATTGTGCGGGAAGTCTCGGCGGTGAAGGGCGAGCCGCAGTGGATGCTGGATTTCCGCCTCAAGGCGTTGGACACTTTCATGAAAATGCCCATGCCAACCTGGGGTGTGGACCTGGGCTTGCTGGATTTCGAGGAGTTCTATTATTTCATGCGCTCCACAGAGCGCAAAGCCCGCAACTGGGAAGAAGTTCCTGACGCCATCAAGGACACCTTTGAACGGTTGGGTATTCCCGAAGCCGAACGCCGTTTCCTGGCGGGTGTAGAAACGCAGATGGATTCGGAATCGGTATACAGTTCGCTCAAAGAGGAATGGCAGCGGCACGGGATTATTTTCGTGGATATGGATACCGCTGTGCGCGAATACCCCGACCTGGTCCGGGAGCACATCAGCACCATCGTCCCTATCGGTGATAACAAATTCGCGGCATTGAACAGCGCCTTTTGGTCTGGCGGCAGTTTTGTGTACGTGCCCAAGGGCGTGGATGTTGAAATTCCTCTGCAGGCGTATTTCCGCATCAATGCGCAGAATCTGGGGCAATTCGAACGCACTATCATCATTGCGGATGAGGGCAGCAATGTTCACTACATTGAGGGGTGTACCGCCCCGCAATACAGCACCTGGGCTTTGCACACCGGCGTCATTGAAATCCTTGTGAAGAAGGGCGCCCATGCGCGCTATACCACCATCCAGAACTGGTCGCGCAATGTTTACAATTTGGTTACCCAACGCGCCGTGGTAGAAGAGGATGGTTCGATGGCCTGGGTTGACGGGAATTTGGGCAGTGGCATCACAATGAAGTACCCTGCAGTGGTTTTGCGTGGACCTCGGGCGCGGGGGGAGGTGCTCTCCATCGCCTTTGCCGGCGATGGGCAGCACTACGACGCCGGCGCCAAGGCAATTCATCTGGCGCCTCATACCACATCGCTGATCACGTCCAAGTCTATCAGCAAAGGGCTGGGGCGCTCTGGATTCCGGGGAATGGTGCGCGTGGTGCCCGGCGCGGTGGGAGCGCAATCGAAGGTCGCTTGCGATGCCCTACTGTTGGACCCCGAATCGCGCTCCGATACTTACCCCTATATTGACGTGAGTGAGGACGAAGCGCAGATTGAGCACGAAGCGACGGTGAGCAAAATCAGCGAGGACCAGCTCTTCTATTTGATGAGTCGCGGCTTGAGTGAGAAGGAAGCCTCGGCGATGATTGTCAATGGCTTCCTGGAGCCCTTTGTCAAGGAATTGCCGATGGAATACGCTGTGGAGCTGAATCGCCTGATTGCGCTACAGATGGAAGGATCGGTGGGCTAAGCATGAGCAAGCCAGCGAATCAGCACGTGAATGGGAACGGATTGAATGGCAACGGCGGCGCAGCTAAGGCGGAGATGTTGACGCTGGAAGCGAACACCGCTGCAGTCGAAGCGCTGAGCGATTATTATGCTGAGCCTGCCTGGATGCGTGCGGCGCGACGTGATGCGTGGGCGCACTATGAACGGATGGATTGGCCCCACACGAAAGAGGAAGCCTGGCGTCGCTTGCCGTTGGCGCGTTATCCTCTGGAAAATCGCCAGATCGCGGTCGCACCGAATCCGTTGCAGGCGCTGCGGTCGTTGCCTGCGTGTTGGCTCTCGCCATTGGCGCCGCAGCCCCAGGTCTCTGGAATTGTCGTCCACCAGAACGGAGCGGTCGCTTATCAGGATATCGAGGCTCAGGCGGCGAAGCAGGGTATTGTGGTGATGGACTTGCACGCAGCGCTACATACACATGGTGACCTCATCCGGCGTTATTGGATGCAGGGAACTATCACGCGTCCAGATTTCAACAAATTCACGGCACTGAATGCGGCGCTTTGGCACGGCGGCACTTTCGTTTACGTCCCGGAGGGTGCGCGGGCGTTGCGCCCGCTACAAGCGATGGTCGGTTACGACGATCAGGGTAGCACCGGTTTGCATCACACGTTGGTTGTGGTGGAGAAGGGGGCGCGTCTTACGTTGATTCAAGACCGGCGGTCTTTGGAATTCCTGCCCGAGTTAAATTCTGAGATGGTGGAAATCTACGCTGAGGAAGGCGCCTGGGTGCGTTACGTCAGCCTGCAACATTGGGGCGAGCAGCGCCACTCTGTCAGTGTTCAGAATGCACGGGTAGCGCGCGATGCGCATCTCTTGTGGGTCAATGTGGCGCTGGGCGGTCAGATGACGAAAGATTTTCTGCGCACCGATTTGTTGGCTCCCGGTGCTCATGGTGTGATGCAGGGGCTGACGTTTGCTGCCAAAGAACAGGTCATGGATCAGAGCACGTATCAGTTGCATCAGGCCCCTGACACTTACAGCGATCTGTTGTTTCGGAATGTATTGCGCGATCAAGCAAAGACGGTTTTCTACGGGATGATTCGGGTGGAACCGGGCGCACAGGGAACGCAGGGTTATCAGGCGAACAACAATCTGTTACTCGGCAAGGCTCGCGCACATGCGATTCCGGGTCTGGAAATCGCGGCGAATGATGTGCGTTGTAGTCATGGCGCCACCGTCTCGCGCCTGGATGAGGAACAGCTTTTCTATCTGCAAGCACGTGGCATCGCGCGTTACGATGCTGAGCAGTTGCTCGTGCAGGGCTTTCTGCGTCCAATCATTGAGCGGGTGCCGTTGGCGTGTATGCGCGATGGACTGGATGAGGAAATTGCCCAGCGTTTCCGCGAATCGCCTGCGCAGACGCAATAAGGGCAGCATTCGCGGCGGTACAAAGGGTTTCAACTTTCGGCTATTACGGGCGTCGCGCCGCAGCAAACTGCGGCGCGACGCCCGTAATCACAGAAGCCATCAGCACATTAGCTGCGCCCTTTGATATGCGCGGCGCGTATTCCGCGGTAAGCGCTTGGGGAGTGTGCCTTGCGTTTACCGTCCCATGTATCAATAATGTGCAGTGTGTTGCCATCGACACGTTCTAGATAGACGAAATGCCCGCCATCCGCGCGGCGCAGGACGATTTCCCAACCGTCTTCCTGGAGGCGTTGTAGCTCCCTCCCTGAGCGACTGAGGTTATCCTTCAATTGCCCGTCGAAAACGGGGAACAGGGGGACGGCGGTCTCCCAAGCCATGAAGTTATCGTTGATGTAGCCCGTCCCTGCCGCGACCAGCAGTTTGTCCAGCAATGGTGGCGTCAAATCCCGTCCGTAAATCTTGCGGAGGATGATGGCAAAACCGGTGAGGAAGCACCCATAGCGCCCAATCGTTTCCTGGTTCGAGGGCGGGTCCGGTTCGGCGCCAAAATCGTAGGCTGCCCACCGCGAATCTTTTTGCGCCAGGGCAATGTCCTCTTCCAGCGGCGGCAGCACCTGCACCGCCATCTCCCAGGGGCTGTCGGTCTCGATGGCGCGGTACTCTGCGGCAGGGTAAACCTCATCGTACCAACCTCTCAGGTCATCGCCCCACAGCTGAGGATTGATGGCGATAATCTCACGCTCTTGCGGACCTACGCCGGCGTCGTCTGCGGAATGTCCTAGCGTGTAGAGCTGGTTTGCAGAACCAATGGCGGCAGCGATGCGCCAGTTCAGCAGTTCCAGGGGGTCCTCGACCTGAGGCAGCAGAATGTAAGTGCGATGATAAGGCTCACGTGGCGGCACGCTGCTAAGGTCAACCCTTTCGGCAAAAGCGGGTTTGGGTGGGTTCCCTTTTCGCAGGCGCGCTGCCCGCAACCCCTGAAAATCCGCGGCAGTCTTCCGCTTGCGTTTGCCGTCCCAGGTATCAATGATGTGCAGGGTGTCTCCTTCCACCCTTTCCAGATACACAAAGTGCGCTCCATCCGCCCGTCGCAGGATGATTTCCCAACCATCTCTGAGCAAATCTTCTAGTTGCCTGGCTGTGCGCTGTACGTTGTCCTTGATGTGCTGATCGAAGATGGGGAATAGCGGCACTGCCTTCTGCCACACCATGATGTTATCCTGGACAAAAGCCGCGCGAGCTGTCACAAGAATTTTGTCCAGGAGGGGTGGGGTGACATCTCGCTGCAGGTGTTTGCGCAGGATGATTGCCAGCCCCGTGAGAAAACATCCATAGCGCCCGATGGTCTCTGAGTCCAGGGGCGATTCTCCGAAGTTGTAATCTGCCCAACGCGAATCGGTCTGCGCCAGCGCGATGTCGTCCTCCAAAGGGGGCATGAGCCTTACTGCCATTTCCCATTGGCTCGCAGTCTCGATGGCGTCAAACTCGGCGCCAGGATAGTGCTCATCGTACCACGCCCGCAGGTCGGCATCCCAGGCTTCTGGATTGATGGCGATGATTTCGCGTTCATCGGGTCCCACGCCAGCATCATCAGCCGAATGTCCTACGGTGCGCAGGTTCATAATTGAGCCGATAGCCGCTGATACGCGCCACTCGGCGCGCTCGACCGTATCTGTAATCTGGGGTAATAGAATGTAGGTGCGCCGGTAGGGTATGCGGGGGGGCACGAAATCTGGTTTGGTTTCTGGACTCACAACGCCCGCGGCTTTGGATGAAGCAGTGCGAGGGCTCTGGGGTGGTGTGATGGGGACGCCGGCAATGGTTGCTCTGGCAACGGGCAATTTAGTGAGAGCCGCCTTGCTGTAGTCAGCGTGAAAGCGCTCCCAGGAAGAAATCGCCATACCGAGCACATAAGGGTCTTTGCTGAGCTCTGTTTCGTACCATGCCAGCTGGCGCGAGGCATAGTTCCGCAGTTCCGCGTTCTGCTCCTGCTGCCCAGCCGTAGAACTCAAACTGCTGACTTCTGGAGAAATCGCACATTCGGTGATGACGAGAGGAATTTGGAGACCTTTGGGCAACAGGTATTGCCGGTAAACTTGGCGATAGCGCAATGTGCTCCAGCCTTCATCTTCTTCACCCGGCATCATCTGGTATTTTCCCGTCAACCACCACTTCCAGGGCCAGCTGGTTTCTCGCAGCCCCAGGAGCGCCCCGTTATGTATTCCGGCTTCGATGGCGGGCAGAAAAGCGGTCCACAGGGGCAGGTCGGGGGTTCCGGCGGCGAAGTTGCCGATAACGCATTTCAGCCCCCGGGTTTGCATCAACGCCATCCGCTCGATTTCGAATTCGGCGTACCATCGCATGCCTTCGAGATCGGTCCATTCCGTCTCAGCGGGTCCTTCCCAATAGGTGATGGCTTTGTGAGACTGATAGGTAGGGCACTGCGCCACTATGAAGCGCTCAGCAGCCTGGTATGGAGGCAGTTTCTGATTGCGCATCCAGTTGAGGCTCACTTCGGGTTGCGGGGCTTGCCCGATGACCCAGGCGCCCGCAGCAACACTCGCGGCTGTTTCCCAACTGCCTGAGAATTTAATCACGCCAGGCTGAGCAGCGATTAACGCAGGCAGGTCGGGCGAGCTGCGCGTGACATGAACACCCAGTTTCTTGGGGATGGTAAAGGATTTGGTGATGGGGTTTACAGGTTGCGCTGCTGCGTCAGTTGCAGCGATTGCGTTTCGCGCCGTTAACCCTCGTTCGTCGCATATGGATAAATGCGTCATGATTTGCTCCTGATCCATACAACAAGCAAGGCGCGCTGGGGAGAAGCGCAAGCTCCAGCGCTTGCCGGCGCCTTTATCTGGATGAAGTGATTTTTACGACTTCGCCATCCTGGTTCACTGTGGCTCGGACGACCCGGGTCAAACTTCCCCCGCCGGGCAAGGGCAATTCGCGCTTAAAGGTCAGAATGAGCAGCTCCGAATTTGCCTTTCCCGGTGTGGGGCGTGTGTTGATTTCCGGCTCTGTGCCTTTGAGCTCCGGAAACTGGGCGTAGACCTTGCGTCTAGCCTTGGCAATATGATGAGAATCCATCTCAACCAACGTGATATGCCTCCTGGTTTTTCGAAGGGAGCGCTGCAGGTTCTGGGAAGAGAAAAGTATCGCCCAGCAAGTCCGCCAGAGTGTGGCGTCGCGTGGTTGCTGGTGCGGCGCGATGGGCTGCCATTTTGCTGTTCCGCGCGTTCAGCCCGGTGGCAATTAGCGTAATCTGCACCCGCCCTTTAAGCTGTGGGTCAATCATCGCGCCGAAGAAAATCTGTGCGTCTCGCTTTGCCGCCTGTGAGATATAATCCATAGCCTCACTGACCTCGGTCAGCGTGAGGTCATCGCCCCCGGTGAAGTTTACCAGGAGCCCTTCCGCTTCTTGCACCGTTTCGATATCCATCAGTGGGTTCTCGATGGCGATGCGAGCGGCTTCGAGCGCTTTTTCTTTGCCTTCTGCGTGCCCAATGGACATCAAGGTTCTGCCGGCGTTGCCGACGACCGCTTTTACATCAGCAAAATCGAGGTTGATCAGCCCGGCTTGGGTGACGAGTTCGGTCACACCCTGTACCCCCTGCCGCAGAATCTCATCCGCAACACGGAAGGCGATGCCCAGTGGAATGCGTTTGTTGACCACCTCGAGAAGCCTATCGTTGGCAACTACGATCAAAGCATCCACTTCTTCCAGCAGGTGTTCGATCCCTTCTTCGGCTGAGGCAAGACGTCGCGGTCCTTCAAATGTAAAGGGCTTCGTGACGATGGCGATGCTCAGGGCATTGGCTTCGTGCGCCAGATGGGCGATGATGGGGGCGGCGCCAGTGCCTGTTCCCCCGCCCATACCGGCGGTGATGAAAACCATATCAGTGTCTTGAACCAGTTCGTTCAAGACCCGTTCGCTTTCTTGCGCTGCGCGCCGTCCAATCCCAGGGTCTCCGCCCGCGCCAAGTCCATGTGTCAGCCCGGGTCCCAGGCGAATTTTAGTGAGGGCTTCTGATTGCAGCAAAGCCTGGGTATCCGTATTGGCCGCAATGAATGAGACGCCGGGAATCCCAATTTGGATCATGCGGTCAACTGCATTGCATCCGGCGCCGCCAACGCCTATCACCTTAATTCTTGCTTTGTCGAATCCTTCGGTTCTCATTCAGATTTTCTCCCTTCTTAATTGCATCTACAGATAAAGCTATTGAATAACGCCATCGCCATCGTGCACGCAGGCGAACTTGGGATTAAATGGATGGATAATCTTCGTTCTGGGAGGGCAGCTCTGCTCGCGCTTCCAGATGCACGGTTATCTCCATCCACCGGTGTGCCGCCCACACTTCCAGATGATCGTACAATCCCACGATAACAGCGTCTTCCTGAATGCCCGCGTACTGGCGTAGATTCTCTGGTACTGGAATGCGTCCCTCCGCATCCGGTACACAGCTCAGGGCGCCTGAGAATAGCAAGCGGGCAAAAGCGCGATCCCCCGTCCGGGTCAGGCGCAGCTGCTCCTGTACCTTTGCCGCCAGCTGCCGCCATTCTCCGGCGGGATAGATGAGCAGGCAGCGCTCGATGCCCCGCGTAAGGGTCAGTTCACCTTCGAGCACGGAGCGAATGGCTCCGGGAAGTGTGAGGCTCCCTTGTGTATCTGCCTGGCAGTGAAATTCGCCGAGAAACATCGCTCACCTGCATCCTGTCATTTCGACATGACGGCTTTGAGAATGGCGCCGCGCTCATCAACAACCACTTTGACGACCTGATGGTGGGCGCCCTCGCCGTTGCCCGGAAATTCTTTCTCGAGCGTGAAAGCCCATTTGGCGCCTGGGCGTCGCGCCCCGCGTCCCTTTGTGTGGGAAGATTCCAAACCCTCATCGCTCAAGATGACAGGCACCGCGTGGATGCGCGCCTGTGCTAGATGGGGCAGGCTGGCTTCGATACGCCCCTTGACGGTAGCGACCAGCTCTTCAGAGAGCAGGCTCTTCTGATCCTTTGCCTGGCGTTGATAAACAAGCGGCGGGCAGAGGGCTTTGCTAACCAGCTCGATGTTGCCATCCGGCAGCCCAGGTAGTGCGGGGTCGCCATAGAGCACAAAGCTGAGCAGCGTTTTCTGGTCCTCACTATCGAGATAACCCTGGCGCTCCTGCATTTCCCGCGCCAGATTCACCTTGGCATATTTCAGCGCTTCGCCTACGGTCAGATGGGCTAGCAGGCCTTTCCAGAAATACTTCCCCAGCAAATCCGCACCAATCAGGGGTGGGGCAGCGGTACCGTAGGCGACCTTGGTCGAGCCGATAACCGCTCTTGCCCGACTCGCGAGGAATTTCAACGCCAGCGATGTGTCGCTGTTTTTTCCCAGGATATTGGCGCCGTAGCAGGCTTCGGTGAAAATGACCGTTCCGGCATATTCCTCGCTGCTCAAATCTTCAGGGCGCAAAGCCACCGGGAAGAGTTCGTAGCTCGCTGGAAAGAGCGTGTCACGCTGCCCGTACCAGTTGGGACCGTCTTCGATGCCATGCAGGTTAAAATAGCTGAGGGGGGCATAAGTCAGGCGCTTGAACTCTTGATAGGTGAGCGGCGGAGAAATTCGCAGGGGGTTATGGTCTCCAATGGTCTGCAAGACCTGTCGGGAGGATTTACGCCAGATACTAGCGGAGTAACCCAATCCCGCGCGTGGGTCTTCCTTGTGCCCCTCGGTGCGGAGACTATGGAGCAGCGCGGCAAAAGCGCCTTTATCCGTAGCAGTCTTGCGCCGGTGTTCAGCGATGATTGCCTGAACCAACTGCAGGAGCGCGGTGACAGGCTCTCCCTGTCCCTCTGGAAGCCGTCCTACAGCTCTTTCTGGAATGAAGTAATTGGTATCTTGTGACGCATACGGATTGTCTGAAGGCACGTCTGCATCTTGATCATTGATAGGATTGGGCAGGCGATGAAAAGGGATGATGGAGTCTCCTCCAACAATGAGCAGGTAGCGAATCTCTTGCCGGCGCAGATTTAGCTGCGTGTTTAGCTGTTCAATCAGTACCTTGATTTTCCAGGGATTGGTCGGCTCGACCGGCTGCAATCCATACGGTGCAAGCGAGTTGACCTCGTCTACATAGACCAGGATCGCGTTAAGATTCACGTGTTCGGAAATTGCGAGCTGCAGCTGGTTGAGGGCTTCATCTACCAGTTGAAAGCCCTCAACACCGTATCTTTTTTCCAACCCCTGCCGGCTGGAGATGGTGAGGTAGATGTCTCCAGGGCGATTCCCCTTGGGTTGAGATTGGGACCTGGTATCCACCAGCAAGCTGGTAATCAGCTGCTCCATCTCAAATTGCCCTTCCGCCAGCGCCTTGGCAGTTGCTTCAGAGCTGGTGGGTGCGAATGCGGCTGTGGGAAATGGTTTTAAGAATGCCATGATTCTACATCCTTCACTCAGGAACTGTGCTGGCGTTGACAGAAGATAGACACGGCGCTCACCGCAGCCCACTGTTTGTAGATGTTAGCATCATCTGGCTGAAGTTTGATCGCCTCACGCAGCATGGCTGCTGATTGTACATATTGCTTCATCAGCTTGTAGAGCATGCCAGCGCTGTAGTAATAGTGCGCGACTGAAGGTTCGAGACGCGCTGCTTCCAGGTATGCGTTGAGTGCGGCATCGTATTGCTCCTGCAACTCGTAGGTTTTGCCTAGCTCGTAATAGGCTTCTGCGTGCGCCGGCACCAGGTCAAGCCCGCGCAGGAAATGCACGATGGCTTTATCGAGGTGCCCGAGGCGGCGACACAGTTTCCCGACTTGCATTTGGCTCTCGATGCGGTTGGGCGCCACAACCAAAGCCTGTTCGTAGGATTGGAGGGCTTCGTCGTCACGCTCCAACGCTTCATAAGTCGCACCCAAAGCTGCGTAAGCTGCAATCATTTTCGGGTCCAGGGCGATAGCTTGTTCCAGATGTTCCACGGCTTCTGGATGGCGGGCGGTTGCCTGATAGGCGAGTCCAATCCGGTAATGAGTCTCGGCACTTTCCGGTTCGAGTGTTAGCGCTTTTTGATAAGCCTCCAGGGCACGTCCCCATTCCAATCTCTTTTCATAGAGGGTTGCCAGGCTGCGATATGCCGGGGCATAGTCTCGCTTGAGAGCCAGCGCGCGTTCGTATTGCGCTTGCGCCTCTTCCCATTCATCCAGGGCTACCGCCGCGTCCCCCAATTTGAGCAGGTAGTCTGGCTCGGCGGGCGCCAGAACTGCGGCGCGCCGGTAAGCATCACGCGCCTGCTGGGGTTTCCCTTGACGTTGATAGGTGTCTCCCAGATCGCCCCACCAGCCCGGTTTATCCGGTTGGATTTGTAGCGCCTGCTCCAACAGAGGCGTCGCCTGCTTATCATTTTCCATCTCGATGTAGGTCACCGCAGCGTTGTACAGATACTCGGCATTGCCCGGTTCCAATTCGGCGGCGCGCAGGTGTTGTTCAATCGCGATGTGATTGCGCTGTTGCGTGTTGAGAATGTTCCCTAGCGCATTGTGCCACGCAGCGATGCCTGCCTTGAGATCAATCGCCTTTGACATGACAGCGCTGGCATCCTGGATCTGACCCATCCGTTGCAGGGTCTGGCTCAGGGCATAGTGATAGAGCGCATCTGTGGGGTTGGCTTCTGTGGCTTTGGTCAGAGCGGCGGCAGCTTGCTCCTCTTGTTTTAGCGCCTGGTGGGTCAGGGCAAGCTCGTATTGGGTCTCAGAGTCATCGGGCATCAGAACATCGGCAATGCGCAGTTCGCGCAGGCTCTGTTGCCCATCCCCCTTGATGCGGAGCGTTCTCCCCAACTGCCGGTGGGGAGTTGCGCTGTGCGGCGCCTCTTCCACTGCCCGACGCAGGTGTTCGATGGCTTTGGCGTGGGCGCCATTCAACGTCAGAATCTCGCCTAGAGCCGTATGGATGGCGGCATTGTTCTGGTCCTGCGCCAACATCTGCCGCAAAACGCTGATGGCGTTGGAGTATTCTGTAGCCGTGGGGTGGCTGGTAGGGATGCCGGCTTCACGCAACGCCAGAGCTTGCCGCCCGAAACGGGCGAGCGCGGTTGCTGCGCTCATCTGGTAACGCGCCTCTTCTGGTTTGAGTGTGGCAGCTTTTGCGTAGGCTTGCCAGGCGTCTTTGAAGGATTCCTGGTTTTCGAGCAGGAGACCCATCTGCCACTGCGATTCGGCGTTCTCCGGGTCCTGAGCCAGAATCGCGGTAAAGACCTGCATCGCCTCCTCTGCGTGCCGCGTTTTGCGCAGGGCGATACCAAAGGCTTGTTTGTAGCTCAGATTTGTGGGCGCAAGATGGCTGGCATACTGATAGTCTTCCAGAGCGGCTTCGATTTCGGAGCGTTCGTCATGTAGTTGCCCCAGGACGTAGTACGCTTCGGCATCGTGCGGGTCGAGCACGATGGCTTGTTGTAGCGCTGCGAGAGCCCTGTCGGAGTCGTGGATTTGGCGGTAGAGTAAACCAAGGTTGTGGTGGTGGATGGCGGCTTCAGGTTGCAGCGTGAGTGCTTTTTGATATGCACCCAGGGCTTCCGAAATCTGCTCTTGCCGCGCGTAGACGGCGCCCATCCAGCGATAGGCTTCAACCTCGCCGGGATTGCGACGCACGGCTTCTTGCAGGGCTGCGAGAGCAGCGGGAAATTGCCCCAGAGCATAGAGGCTCCTGCCGGCGCCACAGTAATGAGCGGAGTTTTCGGGCTCCAATTCCGCCGCCTGACGATATGCGGCAAGCGCTTCCTGGGGGCGCTGCTGTTCTATGTAGACTGCCGCCAGTTGTACGTGGGTTCCTGCGGCTTGCGGTGCAAGGCTCACGGCTTTTTGAGCGGCTTCCAGGGCGGATTCGTAGTGTTGCAGAACGCAGAGCGCCTGTGAAAGGTGTTGCCAATAGCGTGTAGTCTCCGGTGCATGCGTCACAGCCTGCTCAAATTCCATCGCCGCCAGGGTGTTTTGTTCCCGCTCCTGATAGATTTGCCCCAGATTGTCGTGGGTTTCCGCGTCTTCGGGCGCCAGCCCTGTGGCTACTTTCAGCATCTCCAGGGCGCGATCCAGGTTGCCAAGCCGGTGGAGAATTACCCCCATGTGCCGGTAGGTTTCCGGTTCGCGCGGAGCCAGTTCTGCTGCATGAACATATTGCCCGAGGGCTTCGGTAAGCGAGCCCCGGGCAACCAAGGTATGTCCCATTTCTGCATAGATTGCAGGATTCTGTGGTTCCAGGTCACGAGAGGCTTTGAGCATCGCCAGCGACTCTTCCCACTGCCCCATTTCGCGGTGCAAGGCGCTTATCTGTAGCCGGTAATCCATGGACTCTGGCGCCAGGCGGGAAGATGCCTGGAATGCCGCCAATGCCGGCTTGAGGTTCCCTATGCGCCTGTGGCTTCTGCCGGTAGCGGCGTGATAGAGGGCATTTTGGGGGACAAGCGTCGCGGCACGCTCATAGTGCTCTAGCGCAGCGCTCCAGAGGGATTTCCGTTCCAGGGCGCATCCCAGATGATAATGCGCCTCTGCCCACTCCGGGCGCAAGCCAACGACTTTCTGTAACTCGGTGATGGCTTGTTCAGCATCCTGCCGTCGCAGACAAACGCGGGCATAATCGAAACCTGCCTCGGCGTTTTCGGGAGCATAAGCTGCTGCCTGGCGATAAGCGACAATCGCCAGGTCATCCTGCTGTAACGCTTCGTAGACCTGCCCGAGTTGCCAGTGCGCTTCCACACACCGGGCATCCAGCGTCAACGCCCGCTCCAGTGTGACAATAGCTGCCTGTGGTTGCCGGCGTTGGACCAGAAACTGCGCCTTATCCAGCAGGTAACGGCATTCCTGTGGGTCGAGCAGAATTGCCTGATCATAGGCGGCAAGCGCCGGCTCTGCCTCTCCACGTGCGGCGCGGAGTTGCCCCATGCCGTGATGCAGGAGAGCGGCGGTGGGCGCGAGGCGCAGCCCCTCTTCCAGCACGGTTTCCGCTTCATCATACCGTTGCAGCTTCTGATACATCGAAGCGACTTTCCAGCGGTAAGTCACATTCTCCGATTGGGTGGTGAGGGCTTCTTTGTAGTAAGCGAGCGCCTCTTCGTACCGGTTGCCCGCTTCCACGACCTTGCCGAGCTGTAGATAGAGTTCGCAATCTCCAGGAGACAAGCTCAGGGCTTTGCGGGCTTCGTGCTCCGCCTCATCCATTTTTTGGAGCTGATAAGCTGTGGCAGCGAGATGTGCGTGGTAGGCTGATTCGCCTGGACGAAGAGCGACGCTTTTCCGGAAGACTTCGAGGGCTTTTTCGAAAGCTCTTTGATGTTGGTAGGCTTTTCCGAGATGGAAGAAAAGGGTGGGGTTTTCACCCAGCTGTTGGCGCGCTTGTTCCAACAGCGCGAGCGCTGCGGAGTGTTGTCCCATCCGTTGTGAGACGATGCCTGCATGGAGAGCGTATTCGCCCACCTGTGGCTGAAGTTGTACCGCTTTAGTGTACGCGGCGAGTGCTTGCGCATCATCTGCCATTGTTTCGTAGACCTGCCCTTGCATATCATGGGCCGCGTCCAGGTTGGGTTGCAGTTCAATGGCTTGCTGGAGAGCTCGCAGCGCTTGCTCGGATTCTGCCAACCTGGCGTAGGTTGTGCCGAGTGTATGATAGGTGGCGGCTTGTGTGGGGTCTAGCGCACAAGCCATCAAAGTTGCTTTGAGGGCTTCTTCGGGTGCGTTCTGCTCCAGGTGAATTCGTCCCATCAAGGCGTGGGCTTGGGGAAATTCGCGCCTGAGTTGCACGGCTTCCTGCAACATTCGCAGCGCTTCTTTGGGGTTTCCTTGTTGGTGCAAGCAGTCTCCAAGCCCGTAGAAGTTTTCGGGTACTTTCGCACCCGCCTTAAGGGCGCGACGGTAACTCTCCGTAGCTTCCGCGTAGTGCTTGCGCATGCGCAGATTCTCTGCCACGGCACTGTGCCACTCGGCGCATTCCGGTTGGAGTTCTGCGGCGCGCTGTAAGCACGTCGTGGCGCGTTCTAGTTCGCCTGTGCTCTGATAAGCCACTCCAAGGTGGTGCCAGTAGGCGGCGCAGGTTGGGTCGAGCGTGACCGCCTGTTCGAATTCTTGCCGCGCATCATAGTTGCCTGGGGCAGACTTTTGGTAGAGGGCGCCTAAAGCATCGTGCCAGGCAGCCTGAGCGGGGCAGAGGGCTACTGCGTGTTTCAAGTAAGCCTGGGCCTGGTCGGCATCCCCATTTTGAAAGAGCAGCGTTCCCATGTCGTAGCAAAGCTCTCCATTATCGGGCGCCAGTTGCAAGGCTTTTCCCAGAATGCGCTGCGCCTCACCGGTCCAGCGTTGCTTTTGGTAGGCGCGCGCGAGCTCGCGGTAGGCTGGGACCATATCGGGGGCTTGTTCGAGTGCGGTGTTGAGGGGATGAAGCGCTTCCCGAGGTCTGCCCAGACGATTGAGCGTGGCGCCAACCTGATAGGCATAGAGCGCCGAATCCGAATTGCGCGCCTGGGCTTGCGAGAACGCCATCAAAGCCTCGGTCTCTTTTGCCTGTTGCTGCAGAGTCAGCCCAATCTCATAGCTGACACTGGCATGAAGCTGCTCAACATTGGTTAGCACGTGGTGCAGTTCTGCCAGGGCTTGCTCTGGTTGTTCGAGCTCCCGCTGGATTCGTCCCAGATTGAACTGGTGCACGATAGTGTTCAGCGTTTCTGCCGACGGGTTATCGCTGGCGCCGGACGCGATTGAGGCAGGCGCTGGGGTTTTGGATTGGACTTTGCTTTCCATGGAGAGGGCTTCTTTGAGGGCGATGGCAGCTGCTTCGGTTTTCCCCAACCCCTTCAGAGCCAGACCAAAGGAAAAGGCATTCGCCCTCGATTGCGCCAACTGCACAAATTCTAGAACTCGCGTGGGCAACTGCAGCGTTGGCTCGTTATTGACCATGCACTGCGCCACGAGTTGCGCCAGTCCGTTCTCGGTCCCCGCGGATAACCAGGTGTGCAGTAGCTCTCTGCGTTCTTCACTCAGCCCATACAGCTGAATCAATGCTCCTTGCCATGCGGCTTGTGCCTGGTGCTGTTTCGCCAGACTGGTCAACGATAGCTGCGCTCCAAACCTGGATTTCAATGCCAACGCGGCAAAGAAATCCTGAATCAGCGGATGGATGAAGGCAATACATTGCTGTGCTGGGCGTTGCTCTTTATTCTGCGGCAGGAGCAGGCCCCTCTTGCCAGCATCCGCTAACGATGCCGGAGCCATTTTGGAGACCTCGGTGAACCGGGTTTGTTCAACTTGCGTGGCTTGGGCTTGTTGCAGAATAAAGGCAAGCTCCGTGATTGCCTGGGCGGCGGTTGTCAGCCAGGAGGTCCAGGTCGGAATGTCGGGCAGTCCTTGCGCCACCCGCAGTGCCTCTGAGATAATCGCACAGCGGCTCCACCAGGGTGTGGCAGCCTCTGCCTGGTTGGCGAGTTGCAGAGCTGTCTGGAGGAACAGTGGTGTATGTACCAGGTCCCATAATGATGGGTCTTCTCGCAGTTGCTTTTGAATGGTTGCTGCAGTTGAGCTGTGTGCAACCTGCGCCGTTGCGTGCGATTGTATGAAGGCATCAACATCACTATCGCGTAACGGCAACAGCTGCATGGTCTCCCATTGCGCCAGGAAAGCATCCGGCGCCGTTTCGGTCTCGGGACGGCTGGCGATGATGAAACGGGTATCAGGATGAGCTTGTCGTTCCTGTGCGATCCAGCGCCACAGCTGCTCTCGACCTGCGGCTTGAAGGTGGTGAAGGTTGTCGAACAAATAGAGCCGCTTGCCATGCTGGAGCAACGTGGCGGCATCTGCTCCAGGCAGATGTGCTTGTATCGCGGCTGAAATGGCGAGCTGGATAGGCGCTTCTGCTGTAACCTCGCGCAGGTCCAGAAAAACGGGGATGACCACCGCAGCAGAGTCGTTCGAGGCGCAACTGAGTTGCAGACAACCGGATTGTGAACAACCGAGCTGCTCACAACTCTGTTGCGCGTGATACCATGCCAGATAGCGCAGTGTTGTGGTTTTGCCGCTCCCCAATTTCCCCAGAAGGAGTGTTTTTGCAGTGGCCTGTAGCGCCTCCAGAAGGTTTCTACATTCTGGCGTGCTCTCGACCCGCACTGCTAGCGGTATGGTGCTTTGCCCCGCAGTCGCGAAAGCTGTTTCCGCGCATAGAGCTTGCAGGTATTCGCACAGAAGCGGTTGTGCAACGGATTGCTGGTCCGTGACACGGTGCTCTGTTGGCGTTGGTTGGTTAGGCATCATGCGCCTCACATCAGCGAAAGCAGCCAGAATGCCGCAACACACAAACCGATTCCAAATAGCCAGAGGAAGATTCCCACCCCAACCGATGTGCGAATAAGTTCATTGATCGCGTTGACCAATCCGGTGAGGGACTCCACCAGTGGTGCCAAAGCCACGTTGGTGAGCGCTTTGCTGGTAGCTACAGTGGATTGCGCCGATACTTGTTGGAGCATCTGCCGGTAGCGATGCGACAGAATGGTCCACAAGCCCGCGATACAGGCGCTCAGTCCCAACAGAAACAGACTCACAGAAATTCCAATTTGCAGATTCTCGATTGACATGCTGACACCGTCCTTTTACTGGTGAAGTGGGCTGCCTGGGGCAGGTGGGAGACAAAGTCTTACCTGAATAGATTCTTTTTTAATTGTGAAGATGTTTGCTTTATTAAACAATGATGTAAATGGCTTATAATGGGAAATGGGAGCGTTTTCTAGGAATTGGTTAATGTTTTCGTAACACAAAAGTAATGCTTTTGTAATACAATACTAATGCATTGGATACCTGTTGTCAATAATTATTTTCTCGCTAAGTTATTGAGATATTATCATAGTGTGGATCGTTTATGCCTCGACAGTTAAAATTGAGGTCCTTAAGTAGTGAAGAGATAACTGCTATCAAAGCTTTGGCTGACGCTGAGATCGAGTCCGATGTTATGGCGCGTAGAGCCAAAATCATTGCGGCGATGTATGTTGACCCGACCTTGACCGCTTCTGAGGCTGGATTGCGCGCCGGGTTCCGAAGTCCACAAATGGGACCGATCTGGGTGCGGAGATTCAATGCTGAGGGCATAACCGGCTTGGGGGATCGCGAGCGTCCTGGTCGCGCACCTGTTCACGGGCCGGAAATCAAGCAGGCTTTAGTTACGCTTGCGTTGCAGAAACCCAGGCACGTGGGTTACCCCTATGATTCCTGGCCCCTCAAGGGTTTGCAGAAAGCCTTTATGGAGTTGGAAGGGGTGTATCTTTCTGATTCCACAATTTGGAGCTGGTTGGATGAGGCAGGACTGTGTTGGAGACAGCAGCGCCTCTGGCCCGAACTGGATTTGTAGAAGCCGAGGGTTTTTCGGCGCTGTGCAGCGCGGGCTGAAAAACATTCCCTTAATCATGAATGTTTCTTTGTGTTTTTGGTTGTTTTCATTATACTGATGGTCGATCCAAAGATGCGAAGATGCTTCGCGGCACATAACTGCCTGGCGCAGGAGTGTGCGGAACTGCCTGTGAAACGGAAGGAACCGCGATTCGCCCGCCAGCGCGTGTTAGCGCACGGCGGGCGTTGTGTTTGCAACTCGGACTTGACTGGACTAACCATTCACAGCTAAATTTGGGGGCAATTCCATGAACACACCCGCAACCTTACTTGAACGTCTGATAGCAATTGGTGAAACACTCGCGGCTACAGGACGCGCGTTAGCTCTGTTGGGCCTCGGTTCGGTAGGATTGGAACGCGAGCGACTCGACGCCTATTCCGACCTGGATTTCTTCGTCATCGTACGCCCTGGTGAGAAAGCGCACTTCTTGAATGCCCTCGAATGGTTGAGCAGCATCGCGCCCATTGCCTTTGCATTCCAGAATACCGTGGATGGCTACAAACTGCTCTTCGACGATGGCATCTTCTGCGAATTTGCGATCTTTGAGCCACAGGAGCTTGCCAGTATTCCCTTTGCGGAGGGGCGCATTATCTGGCAGGCGGATGACTTCAACCCTCAGCTGTGTACGCCCGTAAAAACCTCTCAGCCACAGGAGCCGAGGCCGGTGAGCTGGTGCCTTGGTGAAGCGCTAACCAATCTTTACATCGGTCTGGGGCGCTATCGCCGGGGCGAGAGAGTTTCCGCCATGCGTTTTGTGCAGGGTTATGCCGTGGATCGGGTCTTGGAACTGGCGCCCTGCATCGAACCGGAACAGCCAATAGGACGAGATGCTTTCACCCCAGAACGTCGTTTCGAGCAGCGTTTCCCCGGCATTGCCATGCTGTTATCCACTTTCATGCAGGGCTATGACCGCACGCCCGCTTCAGCCATGGCGATTTTGGCTTTTCTGGAGGCGCACTTCGAGGTGAATAGCGCGCTGGCAGCTGCAATTCGAGTATTGGGTAGCTCATCGTAGCTAGTGGCACGGGTCCGCCCTTGTGTCGACGGTCGCGGGTTGGTCGTGCCTGGGACGAGGCCTTCACTTGCAGTAGGGAATATCCGCATGGAAAGAAAACCAGATTCTATTGTGGCTTATCTACAGACTTTTCTCTCTCGCAGTCGCTGTATGGCGCTGGCGTACGGCGAAGCCCTGCCCGCTGTATCACAGGGTGTGGGACTTTTCGCGGATATCTCTGGCTTTACCCCTCTGGCGGAATCCCTCAATCAAGGTCTGGGAGATTCCCGCCAGGGTGCGGAAGTCCTAACGCGCCTGGTCAATGATGTCTTCGAGGCGCTTATCCATCAGGTGCTGCGCTTTGGTGGGGATGTGCTGGGCTTTGCCGGGGATGCCATGCTTTGTTGGTTTGCCGATGCGGCGCCCGCAACTGCTTTAACCTGTGCGCTGGCTTTGCAGCGTGAGATGGAGGCCTTCGCCGCGGTTGCCGACCCCACCGGGAAGTCACACACGCTGACCCTGAAAGTCGGATTGGCAGCTGGTCCAGCGCGGCGCTTGCAGGCGGGCGCCCCCGAACACGGCATCTTCGAACTCCTTACCGGCGCGACACTCCTCCGCGTGGCGGAAGCCGAACACCACGCTCAAAAGGGCGATATCATTGCTGCGCCGGAGATTGTTGCGGCGATAGGGGCGGCAGCGACCTGGGGCGAATCCCGCGAAGGCTTCCGTCCATTGCTGGCGTTGGCAGCTCCTGCTCAAGCCGTTCCGGGCGAAATCGTACCGCTCCCTGAAACGCCAGTTGCAGCGCTGCAGCCCTATTTCCCTCCCGACCTTTTCACCTGGCTCAGCGGTGCGCAAGGGCAGCTGCAAGCCGAACTGCGTCCCGTGGTGAGCGCTTTTGTGCGCTTTGAGGGTCTGGACTACGAACACGATCCGGATGTAGCGGCAAAACTCAATGCCTACGTTACGATGTTGCAGCGCAGCGCGGCCTATTATGGCGGCAATTTGATGCGCCTGGACTATGGCGACAAAGGCAATATGGCGCACGTCATCTTTGGTGCGCCCGTGGCGCACGAAGATGACGAAATCCGTGCCGTGGGATGGATTTTGGAAGCGCAGGTAGCTGTACAGGACTTGCCCTTCATTGCGGGGCAGACCATCGGCGCGACCCGAGGGCAGGTGTATGCCGGTGCGCTCGGCGGAGCATTGCGGCGCGGTTATACCTTGATGGGGGATGAGGTCAACGCCTCGGCGCGGCTGATGCAGGCCTGTCAGCGCGGGCAGGCATTGGTCTCCCAACGCATCATCAAAGCCGCTCAGAAACAGTACTTGTTTCACCAGTTTCCGGGTTTCCAGGTTAAGGGCAAATATGAACCCATCCCTGTTGGTACGCCGGTGGCAGCGCTCCCCCCTGGGCAGCAGTTGCTAGCAGAAGGACCGCTCCTCGGTCGTGAGCATGAGTTGGCGACCTTGTTGAACGCCCTGGAGACGATGCTCAAGGGAAATGGCAGTGTGGTGCGCCTCGAAGGCGCGGCAGGTACCGGCAAGAGCCGTCTGGCGGGTGAATTTATGCACCAGGCTCTGGAACGTGGTGTGCACACATTGATGGGCAGCGCCCAAAGCGTTGGGCAAAAGACAGCCTATCTCGCCTGGCGCGACATTTTCCGCGTGCTCTTTGGCTTGCAAAGCGCGTGGCCCGCGCAGCAACAGGCACGCCAGATCGAGATGCAGCTGCGGTGGCTCAACCCCGATTGGCTTCTCCGCGCTCCCCTGCTGGGTGATGTGCTCGGCATTCCTCTCGCCGATAATCCTACGACCGCGGCACTGACCCCACAACTTCGCCAGCAAGCGCTGTTCGCGCTGATCGAGGAACTGCTGGCGCGGATGGCGGAACAGATTCCACTTCTTATTGTGCTGGAAGATTGCCAATGGCTGGATGAAGCATCAACCGCATTGATACACGCGCTCGCGGCAAACTTGAGCACGGCACGGGTGATGCTGGTCTGTCTGCACCGTCCACCCGAAGCCGAGGTTCTTGTTCTTCCTAAATTGGGGTTAGCTGCAAACTATCTGCACTTGCAGTTGGAGGAGCTGCCGCCTGAGGCTGTGCGCCAGCTGGCAACAGCGCACCTTGGCGGCGAGCTGCCGCCCGACATCCTCAAAATGATTGAGGAACGTTCCCAGGGCAACCCGTTCTTTGTCAAAGAACTGGCAGAGACATTACGTGAAGCCAGCCATCTGCGCTTTGAAGATGGGCGTTGGGTCCTGGTGGGCAGCGTGCAGAATTTGAACTTGCCTGATTCCATTCAGGGTGTGATCCTGGCGCGGTTGGACCGGCTCGATGAGGGCGCCAAGCTGACGCTCAAAGTTGCCAGCGTGGTGGGAAGACGTTTTGCCATCCAACTCATTGAGCACATACACCCTGAGGATGTTGCTCTGCAGATGCTTCTTTCAGAAATAGAGAAACTGGAGCAGCGCGATATCACCCAAACGGAGATACCGCAGGAAATCGAGCAGTTCAAATCCAACGCCATGTGGGAGGTCACTTACGCGACCTTGCTCTATGCGCAACGACAAGCGCTGCATCGCGCCGTGGCGCAGTGGTATGAGGCAGCCTTCACGAACCCGGCAGATTTGCAACCCTACTACCCCTTGCTGGCGCACCATTACCGCTTTGCTGGTGAATCCGCGCGCGAGCGCCACTATGCAGTACTCGCAGGTCAACAGGCAGCACATGATTATGCCAACCGCGAGGCTTTGGAATTCCTGGGGCGCGCGCTTGTCCTCACGCCGGATGAGGCGCTTGAGGAAAGATATACCCTCTTGCTGTTACGTGAAGGCGTCAATGATATTCTGGGAGAACGCGAGGCTCAGAAACACGATTTGGATGCACTCCAGACGTTGGCTGAGGCGCTTGGCGCCGCGGCGCGGCGTGTGGAAGTGGCTTTGCGGCAGGCTAATTACGCTGAAGGGACCGGTGATTTTGCCGCAGCGGTGTCGCTGGTGCAACAAGCCATCACCCAAGCACAGAAAACAGGCGTTGCGGACTATGAGGCAGCAGCCTATTTACGCTGGGGCAGAATGCTTTGGAAGCAGGGCGACTTTGCCGCGGCGCGGACGCAATTGGAACGCGCCCTGGCGCTGGCGCAAGAACATGCGATTTACAAAATCGAGGCGGAGGGATTGCTCAACCTGGGCATCGTTGCTGCTCAGCAGGGCCAACCCGATGCTGCACGCGGCTATTGGGAGCAGACGTTAGCCCTGTGCCGTCTCCAGGGGGATCAATTCACCGCGCACAAGCCTTTGAATAACCTGGGGTTACTGGCATGGATGCAGAATGACCTGGTTCAGGCGCAGAATTTCTACGAGCAATCACTGGCGATTTGCCGCACCGTGGGTTACCGGGAGGGGGAAGCCTCGCTGCTAAACAATCTGGGGCTGATTGCCATTGACCGCGGCAATTATGGCGCGAGCAAGGACTATTTCGAGCAGGCATTGCAGTTAAACCGCAAACTCGGTAACCGTTGGTTTGAGGCGCTGGCGCTCGATAATCTGGGCCTGGTCTCACGGATGCTGGGCAGCTATGAAAAAGCACAGGCGTATTTCGAACAGGCGCTACGCCTCAACCGGGAGCTGGGAAATCGGGTCGAAGAAATCCGTTGCCTTTCCAACGCAAGCCTGCTCTATCACCAACAACAGGCTCAGCAGACTGCACGTGAGGCAGCGGAGCAGGCGGTCCTCGGCGCGCAGGAACTGGGCGAGCGCTCGATTGAAGGCGATGCGCTTACCTATTGGGGGCATGCCTTAGCTGCTCTGGGTGAGCGAGAAGCTGCCCGCGATGCCTATCAAAAGGCATTGGCATTGCGTTCTGAACTGGGCGAGGTTGTTCGCGCCCAGGTACCGCGCGCCGGATTGATCGAGCTAGCGTTGAGCGAGGGGGACCTCCCAATTGCGTGCAAGCACGCTGATGCCGTGCTTGCATTTCTGGAAACGCAGACCCTGGATGGCGCCGAAGAACCGTTCCGCATTTATTGGGCAGTCTATCGAGCGCTCCAGGCTGAAGAGGATTCGCGTGCGTCCATGATACTGGCGCAAGCGCACGCACGTCTTCAATCTCAGGCTGCGGTGTTGCCCGATGAGGATACGCGGCGCATTTTCCTGGAAGCGGTCGCTTCCCACCGCGCCATCTCCGCCGCCGCAGCTGCGTTGGCGCCCGCCTCAACCGCAGAGGAAGCATCCCCAGCGAAGGCAATTTCACCCAGTGCAACTGCAGTCCCAGAGGTTATCGAAGCTGCTGCCGCACCTGTGCCAGCGGCAGAAACCATAGCTCCTGCCAGTTTGCCCTCTCAAATCGAAGGGAGTACCGCATCTGAACCTCAAAGCGCCGAATGGTGTGAACCCCAGGCAGAATCGTTACCGCTCAAAATCAAAACCAAAGTAAAGCAAAAACGCAATCGTAAGGGAGAGTTGGTTATCAAGGTCACCATTATCATCAAAAGCAGATAGTGGGCATGGGGCAGTATTTCCCTTATGAATAACGGCATTCCTCATCCCTGGGGACCGTGCTTTTACTGAGGGAACCGGTTAGCAGGCTCGTCTAACCGAAACCAAACTGTAATCTCACCAGGCACAAACCTATGTTATACTTAACATAGGATTTATGCCTGTGATCCAGTTGGCACCTTCTAGAAATCTGGCAGCTGAGTTTATGCCTGCCAGATAACCGCCTCGACAACTCTATTGACCCGGATCACCGCTGAAATCCACGATTTCTACAAGCTGTCTTTACCCCAACGGTTGGCTCGTTATCAGGAGATTGCAATGAAACGTCTTCATCTGTGGCTGGGTCTGATATTGTGGGGCATTATCACATGGGGGGTGTTTGGCGCATTTCCCGCATTCGCCGAGCCGCAAGTAAGTGCAACGGTTTTCGCGGAACCTCTTGCCCTCACACCACCCATCAGCAACACGCTGACGGCGCTGCCTCAGGTGAACTGGGCGCCGGATGCGGATACCTACAGTGTTGCCTGGGGGGATATGGATGGTGATGGCGATCTCGATCTGGCGTCCGGCAACGTCGAGGGCTTGAACAAGGTATACCTGAACGATGGGGGCGTGTTGCAGGACACTCCTGCCTGGCAATCTGCCGCCAGCGACTATACCGTCAGCCTGGCTTGGGGAGATATGGACAACGATGGCGATCTCGACCTGGCTGTTGGAAACTGCGGCAACCTGGTCAACAATGAGTACCATAACACCTACGTCCAGGTCTACCTCAACGATAGCGGAATGCTGCAATCTACCCCTATTTGGACCTCTCACTATGATGCCAATAGCCACCGCAATACCCGCAGCGTGGCTTGGGGTGATGTGAACGGCGACGGCTACCTCGACCTGGCGGTAGGGAATAGCGGCTCTAATAATGGCCGGTCCACGGCTTACAACCAGGTTTACCTGAATGGAAACGGAATGTTAGCCCCCACCCCTTCCTGGACTTCAGGCGTGCCCGCCGACACTCGCAGCGTAGCCTGGGGCGATGCGGATGGCGATGGCGACCTGGATTTAGCGGTTGCCAATATCAAAAATACTTACGACCCGGCGCAAGGTATCCAGATTTATCGGAACGTTGACGGGATGTTGGAAAATGCGCCAATCTGGACTGCACCTAGCCATATTGCCTACGGGGCAAATGTTTCCAGCGTTTCCTGGGCTGATTACGGCTACAATGATGGACGCCTGGACCTGGTGGTGGGGTATATGTCGGGTGTCGTCATCTATGAAAACTATGGCACGTTTCCTAATTTTTACGGGCGGTGGGGCGTGGATTTGCGAGGCGTGAGCGGCGCGGTGCAGAGCGCAACCCTGGGCGACGCCGACAACGATGGCGACCTCGATATCGCGGTAGGCGGCAGTCGCAGTACCGCCATCTACCTGACCGGCGCGGATGGTCATCCCTCTTCGGAAGGCCAAATCGTAGGCAGCGGCGACACCCGCAGCATGGCCTGGGGTGACGTGGATGGCGACGGCGACCTTGATCTGGCCATGGGCAATGTCGGTGAGCCTAGCCAACTCTATGTGAACGATTTGCCGCCTTATACTTCCACCTCCGGGTGGCCTTGTTTCCCTGAAGCATACATCTCTAGCCTGGCCCTGGGCGATGTGGATAACGACGGCGACTCGGACCTGGCGGTGGGGTTCTACTGGGGAGAGCAACCCAATGTGGCGTATCGCAATGCCAACGGCAACCTTTACTCCAGCGTTATCTGGACACCCGATGTGAGTATCCGCGCCGCCAGCCTGGCTTGGGGCGATGTGGACGGCGACGGTTATCTGGACATCGCCGTAGGAAACACGCCGCCTGTGGTCTATCGGAACCAAGGCGGGACGTTGGGCAGCACACCCTATTGGACGGCGACGGGCGCGCAATCCGCTGCCAGCCTGGCCTGGGGCGACCTGGACGGCGACGGCGACCTCGACCTGGCAGTTGGGGGGACAGACAACCGGGTCTATCTGAACCTGGGTGTTACCCTGGCAACTACCCCCATCTGGACGGACACAGTCTGGGGAAATGGGAACAGTGTGGCCTGGGGCGATCTGGACGGCGACGGCGATTTGGATTTAGCCATCGGCATCAGCAACTACATTGGCAGCCGGGTCTACTTGAACGTCAATGGACGTTTGCAGACCACCCCGGTTTGGATGCCTGACGATCCCTTTGCTACCCACAGTGTGGCCTGGGGTGATGTGGATGGCGACGGCGATCTCGATCTGGCGCTGGGGTATTACGACCAGCCCAATCGCATTTACTTGAATGAGAGCGGTCGCTTGCAGACCCGACCCATCTGGTTGGCCGCGCGGAGCGAAGGGACTTGGCAGTTATCCTGGCTGGATGCCGAGCTGGATGGCGATGTAGATCTGCTAGCCGGCGCCGCCTGGACTGAATATGGAGCGGCGTCCCCCTCAAACATGTTGCTTTACTCCAATCTGGGCAGCGCGCTGTATCCCCGCCCGGTTATTTTACCGGCGACCGGCGCCGCCATCGCCTGGGGGGCGCTCAACGGCGACCGTTTGCCGGATGGAGTGGGCAATCAAAACTTCCCGGTCGCTTGGTGTGGCGGTGACAACGTGCAAGCTGCTATGCTGGCGCAGGTGTTAAGCCGTCGCCCACCGGCGCATCCCGTTTATCCGGCCTTGCCTGCCACAGACCTGATGCTCTCCTTCGCCAATCTTGCCCCGGCGAGCGGGTACGCGACCACGCGCATCTGGGGGCAGGAGCCACTCCCCTTCACTTACACCCTCGCCTCGGATGGCGCTGCGCCCATTATCAGCGGCTATTACTCCCTGAACGGCGGCGGCAAATGGGTTCCCGCGCAGCCCACCACCGATACCGTCACCCACGACCTCGTCGTCCTGGGACCGTCCGCGATGTTCAGTGGCACAAGTCAGTATTACGGCAACTACACGCATCCAATCGCCGGCGGCGATTTCACCATCGAGTTCTGGCTCAATTCCACCCAGGTGGCGGGGACCGCCGACCATTGGGAACACGGCATGGGCCTGGTGGATAGTTCCGGCACGGTCGGGTTAGGCAGGAACGACTACGGGATTTCATTGGCAGAAGGCAAGGTGCTATTTGGCGTAGGCAGCATCACCACCGATACCGTCCTGGTCGGTCCCTTCGCCGCCGATGGGCGCTGGCACTACGTCGCCGCCACCCGCCGGGCCGCCGATGGCGCGCTCAAGCTCTACCTGGATGGCGAACCGGTAGCCTCCGGCGCCGGCTCCACAGCCAACCGTTGGTTGTCCAGCCTCTATATCGGACGCTCGGCTTTGGGAAGCAATTTCTACCGGGGACAGATGGACGAAATTCGCCTGTGGAATACCGTCCGCGCCCCAGAGGAGATTCGCGCCGCTTTCCGCGCGTCGCCTGCGCCCACTGCGCCCGGCCTGGCGGCGTACTATCGGACTAACGAAGCGGCGCTGCCCGGCGCATCTGTTTTTACTCTATTCGATTCCAGCCCTAACCGCAACCATTTCACCTCCGGCGCCGCCACACGCACCAGCGCGTCGCTGGAGTACGTCTATCGTTGGGACGTGTTGGGCGGCGGCTTCCTGGGGCAAAGTGATAACGTCATCTTCCGGTTGGTGGCACAGCCGGGTGTGCAAGTAGAGCCTAACGACATCCCCGGTCCCTATCAGCGCCCGGCGATAGGCGCCAGCACCCCGCCGTTGCGTGTGCGTGGCAGCCAGGTGCGCGTGCTGCAAGAGGGCGAGCCAGTGGCGGGGGCGCAAGTGTATCACATCCTGGCGGGACAGTCGCAGGGCGGCGCGCTTTACACCGATTTGACCGGGCAACCCTACCAGACGAATCTGGGCGGGTATCTGGGCGGTTATGGTGAGATGGATTTCGGCGACCAGCTGGTTGCGCTTGTGCCGATCACCGCAACCGATAGCTACACGCTCACCTATACCAGCGCTGCGCCAGCTGCAACCGGCTTGGAGGCGCACACGGTGCTCACGCCAGGTGTGCAAACCCTGATCATCTCATCCACGAATTCTCTGGTGCTCTTTCCCCTTGAGGTTTCCCTTGAGTGGGATGCTCGCTCTGATGCGGCCTTCCTGGAACGCCTCGCCTTTGACTTCCGGCGGGCGTCGGAATTGTTGTACGACTGGAGCAACGGGCAGGTAGCCCTGGGAGCGGTTCACATCTACCACGCGCGTGAGCACTGGGACACCGCCGATATTCGCATCTATGCCAGCAACCGCATGCGCCCGAGCGCCATTCAGGGCGGCGTCACCCGTTCGCGCATCAGCGACCCCGACAACGTTGCCCTCTTCTATGAGCCAGGGCAGGTGCGCCTGGGCGCCTCCTGGTCGCGCTTTGGCGAGGCAGGCAGCAGCCTGGCTGAGGATTGGCCGCGGGCTCTGGCGCACGAGTTGGGGCACTACCTGCTGTACCTGGATGACAACTACCTGGGTTTCGATGCTGCCGGGACCCTCATCCCGGTGGATAGTTGCTCCGGCGCCATGGCTGACCCCTACCGCGGTGACTTTCCCTATGACGAATTCCATGCGGCGGATGGCGCCTGGACCACGGATTGCAGCGCCACCCTCTCACAGCAGCGCACCGCCCGTTCCGATTGGGCGACCCTGAGCACCTTCTATCCCCTGCGCTTCAGCC
>JAKJAC010000259.1 GCA_022707705.1 Chloroflexota bacterium | reverse complement strand
CCCTTTTAATTTTGAGCTATCGTGAGCTAGCCGTTTCTGCGTCTGCGGCGATTCAAGACCAATCCTACTCCGCTCAGGCCTGCCAACGCCAGCTGCGGCACTGAGCCAGTCCCTCGCGCAGTGAAATCACCCAGGGTCACTGCTGAAGGACGCCCGATGCTGACGACGGCATCATCCTGTACCTCAGGTGCATTGGAAGCGGAAGCGGTGGCGGTGTTGGGGAAGCTCCCGATGCCGCAGTCTGCAAGGTCGGCTTCCAGGGTTACCGTCAACGCTTCTCCCACCGCCAGCGTTCCTACTTCGATGCGCAATGGAGGTGCGCCAGGTAATACGGCGGGCGTGATTACAGAAACGGGTCCTGAAGTGGCGCCGATTTCCGTGGCGAGGGTTTCGATGGCAAGGCAGTAGCTCTCCAGCGGCGCAAAATAGAAAGCTTCAAAAGCATCTTCCAGAACCACATCCAGCGCAGCGGTCTCACCGGTGCTCGCTACCACGATGGTGTAGGTTACCAGTGTGGAATCCACCGGCAGGGAGATGAATTCGGGCGTCACCGATTTCTGAATTCTGATGAGCGCCTGAGGGTCTTCTCCCTTGTTGTTAAAGCAGAATTCAAGGTGGCTGATGCCATAGGGTTGACTGCCGCTGGGACCCGCGCCCAATGGCGAATGGAGCCCGGTATCGCCAAAAGCCAGCGCGGGCGGGTTGTAGGTGTAGAGGTGCGCGTTCGGACCTCCCTTGACCAACACCGCATCAATGCCAAAGGTCGAGCTCCAATCGAGGTAGATGCCATCAGCGCTCGTCCAGATGATTGAACCGTTACCCACAGGGTAAACTCCCGGTGTGGGGGGATCAATCTTGAAACCAAAATCGTAGCCCAGGTCGATGCAGGTGGGGTTACCCGCTATCACCACCGGCGGTACTGAAGCTGCCATTACGGGGTGTGCACTGAATACCAGCACCAGCGCCAGCATCAATGCCAAGGTTTTCTGTCGGTTCATTAGAATTGCCTCCTCATTGTTGGTGATCTTTTTCTGTGGGCGATATTGAGGCTGTAGCGCCAGTTGTCATTTCTGGGGCTTGTGTGCCTGCCACATCAAAAGTATATTCGATCTATGTGTTAAATAGTATGATTAAATATTAAAAAATAGTGAAAATTCCACAAAAAGTATCATGTTTGTGCGCTGAATGTATTTCTATACAAAATGCTTATACATGGGGTGTTATTGACTTTTTTTGGAAACTTCACTATAATAAGGGTGGTGTTCCAACTTCATATAGAAAGGAGTACAGGTTCATGGGCAAGAAGTATACGGTGAAGGCTGGTGACAACCTGCGCAAGATTGCGAAGGAACTGTTGGGTGATGCTGAGAAGTGGGAAGCGATTTTCGCTGCCAATAAGGCAGTTATCAAGGACCCGAACGTGATTCAGCCGGGCATGGAGCTCGAGATTCCGGAAGACAAACCCAAAGCCAGCCTGATGGGCAAGGCTAAGTAGTCTGCTTGACGTAAACAATCTCCGGCGAAGGGAACCTTCGCCGGAGATTGTTTGTAGCAAGAGAACGCATGGTTGACCTTTGGTTTGCCTTGCTTGCGTTTTATGCTAAAACTAGAGGCGTCGGGCTTCATTGTCAAATCTTACACTAACTAATGGAGGACTATCTGTTATGGAGAAACCACGCCTTAAACTCGATTTCCAGAAAACATTCCTGATCGGCTTCGGTTTTTTTGGCACCAGCGTTATGTGGAAACTCTACAACGACTACGTGCCCATTTTCTTGCAGGCGGGCAATCCGCTCTTTGAAAGCACGACGAAGACCGCCGGTTTCGGATTAGGACCGGGGCTTACCGGTTTTATCATGACGCTGGATAACATCGTAGCGCTCTTCCTTCTGCCCCTTATTGGATTGTGGAGCGACCGTATTTGGGCGCCGAAATTGGGGGGACGTCGTAAGCCTTTCATTGTTACTCTCGCGCCGATTTCGATCATCGCTTTTATCCTTATCCCTTTCGTCGTGCGCATGATTCCGCCGGAACTCAGCGGTATGACGGAGCAACTGCGCCAACCGCTGGCGCTCTTCATTGCGATTGTGGGCATTTTCATCACCACTATGGCGGGCTTCCGCACCCCGGTGATTTCGCTGATGCCTGACCTCACGCCTTCTCCCCTGCGCAGCCAGGCGAATGGCATCATCAACCTGATGGGCGGTGTGGGCGGCATCATTATCACCTTTGTCGGCGCCATGCTCTACAACTTGAACATCGCTTTGCCATTCATGGTGAGCGGCTTCTTGATGGTTCTGGCAGTATTGATGTTGATCTTCTTCGTCAAAGAGCCACGCCATTTAGGCGAACCGGGCGAGACGCGCGAAGAGGAAGAAGCTCTGGATGCGCTCAAGGGTGTGCGGCGTATTTCTCCAGCAGCACGTCAAAGCCTGGTCCTGCTGATGCTCTCCATTTTCTTCTGGTTCGTGGGCTACAACGCCATCGAGACTTTCTTCACTTCTTACGGCGTCAACGTGCTGCGCATTGCCGAGAATCAGGCGTCGTTGCTTTCCAGCGTCTCCTATGTCACTTTTATCGCCTTTGCTATTCCTAGCGGTTATATCGCGGCGAAAATCGGACGCAAACGCACTATCACTACCGGGTTGGTGGTTTTTGCGGCGCTGCTGCTTGTCGGTTTCTTTGTGCCCAACATCATTGTTATCGGTGGGGCGTTGGCATTGGGGGGTATCGCCTGGAGTTTGGTGAATATTAACAGCTTGCCGATGGTTATTGACACCTCTGATAGCGATGCCAATATCGGCACGTTCACTGGGCTGTACTACCTGGCTTCCCAGCTGGCAGCCATCGCTGGACCGACGCTCAATGGTTTCCTGATTGAGCGGTTCCAGAATTATAACTTGGTCTTGCTGGTGCCGGTCATCTTCTTCATCCTGGCGGCGACTTCCATGCAGGGTGTCACGCGCGGGGAAGCAAAGGTTCACGCCTGATCGGTTTGACCAGCGTCTGCTCAGAAGCGACGGAGCACGCGCGTAGCGTGCTCCGTTTTGTTTGCCGGGCAACTCTATCTCTGCGGCTGATAGGGATTCGGCAGGGTTCCCTTCATACGCGCACTTGCTGACGCTATGGTCATGGCGTGAGGGGGCGAATATTCTGGCAGCGATACTCGTTATTCCTGTATAAGCTCATTGTGCTTTTCGGGATGAGACCTGGGAATCCCAGGGTAAACTATCTCTTTTCAGGACAGGGTGATGCGCGATATTATTCGCTATCTATTGCGACGAAAAACCCGCACGGCGTTGACCATGCTGGCGGTCATTGTGGGCATCTTTGCCGTAACAGCCGTCGGCGGTATCACCGAACAGCTGGAGAGCACTATCCGTACTACTGAGCAGGATGCGTTGCGCCGCATCACTGTGACTGGTCGCGATTTCTCACCGGTGAGCGATGCCGGCATCCGGCAACTACGCCGTATCCCTGGCGTTGCCGGTATTACCGAGTCGGTTTACGATTTTCTGAAGGAGCAAGATGAAGAAGCGGTGATTCAAATCTCGGTAAATCCGCAACTCTTCATGGCGACCCGCTCCGACATTCCCGGTCTTGAATATGAGCCTCCCATATTCGGTACGCAACTTTGGGGCGGGCGCCTGCCTCAGAGCCGAACTGAGACGGTGATCACCTGGGCGCTGGCGCAGGCGCGAGGTTTGGAGTTGGGCGACCGTCTTATCATCCGCGAGCGTCCTTTCACGGTGGTAGGGATTTGGGAAGATGCCGCGACGATGGATTCACCTGTCGCCGTCATTGATTACGGCGCGGCCGAAGACCTCCTCGGTGAAACCGGCTTGTTGCGGTCTGTCTATGTCATTCCGTTTGCTGCCGTGAACCCTGAGGACCTTGCCCGTCGCATCGAAGAGGAAATGCCAGAATTACAGGCGGATTCCCCCACTGAGATGCTGGCGCAGGCGCGACAGCAGATGCTGCTCTTCTCCCTCATTGTCGGTGCGAGTGGGATTGTTTCATTGCTTATCGGAACTTTCACCATCGTCAACTCGATGATCGTGAGTGTGCAGGAGCGGCGTCAGGAGATTGGCTTGAAGAAAGCATTGGGCGCCGAAGATGGGCACATCCTGATCGAAGTGGTTGCCGAAGCGGTTTTGATTGCGGGTGTGGGAGGTCTGGTCGGAATGCTCTTGGGCGCAGGGGTGGGTTGGCTTGCCAATCGTGTTCTGGTCCAGCAACTGGGCACGCGCCTGTTCCTCCTCACGCCTCGGTTGGCGTTGGGAGTGGTGGCTTTCAGCGCGGCAATGGGTGTCATCGCGGGCGCTTACCCTGCCTGGCGCGCAGCGCATCTGGACCCCATTATCGCCTTGCGCGGATTGGGCGGGGGCGCGAGCTACGCCGGGCGCGGGCTCAAGCGGTTCATCTACCTGATTCGCCGGAATGCCCGTGGGATTCTCACGATTGGTGGCATCGCTATCGGAATTTTTGCCCTGGTGTTGTTGGGCAGCCTCTCGGAGGCGCTCAACACCTCGCTCAACAATGTGACCGAGGGAACGCGCCGGTTGTTCATGGTCACACCTAAACGCGCTGATGTAGCCACAGGTCGCGGGATGGGCCGCGTGCTACAGATGCTCGAGGGCGTACAGGATGTGATTTTGACCAACACTGGAGAAGTAACCTTCAACTTCGATAACCTCGCGGGCGAAGAGAACAGCAAGCAAGTGCAGGTGTGGGCGCACGAATCCCTGCACGGGGATTGGGGTTTTGCCATGCCGGTGCGTAACCGGTTAGCGCAGGGACGCTTCTTCGCGTCCGGCAGCACTGATGAGCTGGTTCTGGGCGCGGGCATCGCGGAACTCAGAGGACTCGAGGTTGGCGCAACCGTGTGGATCAAAGGGCGTCCCTTCACCGTGGTGGGTATCTGGCGCAAGATTCCCTTCGATGTCTTTGGACACGATAATGCTGCATTCATGTCGCTGGAGGCGCTGAGCCGCATCCAAAACGGTCCGGAGGTTGCCGGAGTGGCGATTCGCGCCGGTTCGGAGCAGGATTTCCAGCGGTTGCAGACCTGGGTAGAGCGGGAGTTCGCTGGCGTGGATTTGGTCACGACCGACGAAATTTTCGGTTCGATCCGGCAGGCGTTGGCAACATTGTTCGCGGTAATGGGCGGCATTTTCTCTATCGCGGTTTTTGTCGGCGCCGTCTCCGTGGCCAATACGATGGTTATCGCTGTGAATGAACAGATTCCAGAGATCGGCCTGAAGAAAGCTGTGGGCGCTGAGGATGGCGATATTCTGGCTGAGATGCTGCTACAGGCGGCGAAATTAGGGCTGGTCGGCGGCAGCGTGGGCGTGGCATTGGCTTGGATTGCGACTTTGGTGATCAATCCGCTGGTCAAAGCGCAACTGGAAATGGATATCCTGCATCTCTCACCTCGTCTTGCGGTGGCGGGGCTGATCTTCAGCCTGGTGTTGGGAATGATCGCGGGATTGCTGCCGGCGCGACGCGCGGCGCAGCTCGATCCGGTTGTGGCCTTACATGCGGAATAGAATGTAGGAGTAGAGTTATGAAACCGAAAAAACTGATTTTCATCATTCTGGGGGTTGTGATTGTGGCGGCGCTTGTCTGTGCGCTGAGCGGGCAGCTGGGGAAACTTGTGCAGGCAAGCAACCCGGAACAGACGCCAGCAGCTGCGGAAACGCCGGTGGAGGTTGCTGTCCGCGCTCGCGGTCAGGTGATTCCTGGCACCTGGGGCGAGCTCAGTTTTGGCGGCTCCGGGCAGCTGGTGGAATGGCTGGTCGCAGAGGGTGAGGAGGTCGCAGCGGGGCAGGTTCTGGGGCGATTGAACACGGCGCCTGCAGAACTGGCTTTGCGGCAGGCGCAGCTCGACCTTGAAATTGCACGCGATCGCCTGGAGAAGGCGGATCTGGATCAACATGATCGGATTCAGGAAGCTGAGCTGGCGTTAAGCCAGGCTGAGGGACGTCTGGCGCAATCTGGCGCGCGCTATCCTTCGATTGCTCAAGCGCAGGTCAATCTGGAGCGCGCCCAAAAAGCGCTCATTGATGCCGAGGAGGCTTACCGTCAG
>JAKJAC010000258.1 GCA_022707705.1 Chloroflexota bacterium | reverse complement strand
GGGATTGCTCGAGCGTCAAGTGCGGCAAGCGCTGACCGCACGCCAGGAACCCATCCGCGGCCTGATGCCGGAAGGACGGGATACCTTGCGGCCTACCATCCCGCGGATTCTGAAAGCCTTTGCCCAGTACAGCTTGGTCATTGTCCGCAATCAGGCGGGCGTGATTGTCGCGCAACAGTTTGGTAAACTCAATGCGGTACAGGCACAAATCCTGCAGGTGCTGGAGATGGCGCATCCGGCGGCGGTGTTTAGGTGAGTGCACCAACCGGCGGCAGGGCATAGTTGGACCAACGCACTTCCCCCAGCGGATTAAGTGAACCGCTGGGTCTTGACAGTGCTGTGTCCAGTATGCAGACATTACAAATTGTACCTTTTTAGGCGAATACTCAAACAACGAAGCTGATCACAAGCGTATTCTCATTCGCCGCTCGTCTGCCAGGAGCGCTCACGACAATGCATTGGCTTGAATCAGCCGATAACCCATTCTACAAAGTGCGGAATACAAGTAAAAATGCCTTTTGACGCTACGTTGCAGGCTGTACTCGTTGTACCCAGCCCCCTCAGCCCCTCGACGCCTCGGCCCCCTTGGCGTAAATGGAAAAGGCACGCCACGGATCTCACGAATCTCACGGATTGGGAATCATTCTGTCAATCCTGTAAATCCTGTAAATCCTGTCTAAAAATGCCTTCTTCTGAGCCCGGCTTCGCTCCAAATCCGCGTGTTCAACATCTCGCTGACCAAAACACTTCTTCTGTGTATTCCGTCGGTTGTACTCAACCGCGTGTTCCGTGGTTCCTTTTCTTCGGTTGCTTCCGTGGTTCCCGTATCCTCCGCAGAAAAATCCGGGGTTACTTCACCGTAACCCCGGATCCGATGACCGCGAAATGCTGCTATTCTGCAAGGTCGCAGCGGCGCCCCTGAACTCCGCCGCCTATGGCTCGGAATCCTCACGGTACAGAGTGGTCCAGTGGTAGTGTTTGCACTGAGGGCAACGCTCGTATCTTTTCCCGATGCGGTTGACGCCCCACCAGGGACGCACGTAGAGCGTGTGGCACTCGGGACAGATGGCTTTCCCGAGCAATGCCGCTATGCGCTCTGAGGGGGTCAACAGCCGTTGTCCCAAGAGTATCAATGCGCTCACAAAGAAGAGGCTGCTCCACATCCAAAGCAGTTGCCCCCAGACGATACCCGCGGCATCCAGTGGAACCCGGGTCGACAGATAGATGGGAAAGTTCAAGAGCCAGTGAATCACCAGCGGCAAGAGCAACCGCCAGAGCTTTCGAGAACACAGGGCGTCAATCGCCAGCAAGACCAGGGCGCTATGAATGACACAGACCATCAGCCGTTCGATGATGAAGCCGCTCGACTGGTACCAGGGCAGGGTCAGAGTTGATGGGTCGGCGGCAATACGCTGCGCGAGAAACACAATTTCGCCCATCCCAAATCCAAAGCCCAAACAGATAGCCCAAGCCGCCTGGTGCTCACGCTTGATTTTTCCCAGCAACAGGAACGGGATCAGCAAAACCCACTTGGCAGCCTCCTCTGTGAGGGGCGCATAGAAGGTGGCTCCAAAACGAAGCCATGCGGGATAGCCGCGCAGCAGGGATTGGAGCCCCTGGTCCAGTGGGAGTCGTAGCAGGTAGAAGGCTCCGAAGAAAGCGCCCGCACCGCCCAGAACACCCAGGGCGGCAAATGCCCTATCCGGAAGCCGTAGCCGCTTGAATAGCACCCAACCGGCTACGCCCAAAGCGAGCGTGAGGGTGAGGAGCGCCGCGACAACGATACCCGGCATGGTGCTGACCGTCATTTCCAGTGCTATAGTCTCCCTCATGGGTGTGCCTCCAGATACGCCAGCAGCACCTGCGCCATGGCTTTGACGCCGGTCACCAGGCACTCTTCATCAATATCGAAGCCGGGCATGTGAGGCACACTGATGATACCCCGCTGCATGTGGGTGGCGCCTAGCCAATACATGACGCCGGGTAACTGCTGCTGGTAAAAGGCGAAATCCTCCGAGTTGAATGGGAAGGCGTGCTTGAGCCCGGCGACATTCTCCCTGCCCAGCACACGCTCGAGGACGGGGCGCAGTTCCGCTTCCAGCCCGGCATGGTTGAGCGTGTCCGGAAAAGACGGACGCTCGGGCCACTCAAGGTCAACATCAGCCGCAGCCCCGCCCAGAACAGCCTCCAGGCTTGAACGCAGCAATCCAGGAAGCTGCCGCCACAAGCCCGCATTGGCCACTCGGGCAACTCCCTCAATGGCGCCAACGCCTTGAGCCTGATTCAGCGAACAGGAAATCACGATGAAGCGGTCCAGCGCCGCGCTCCCGGCTTCCATCGCATCCAGGAAATCGGTCAAGCCGGCGGCGCTGGAAGGGAAGTTCACCGTGCTCAATGAACGGATGGCTTGGAGGCACGCGTCGATCTGCGAAGGCGTCGCCGCGTTCTTCAGCACGATGCGGAAGGCAGTCATCCCCGGCAGGACCATCCCGGAGACGCTCCCTACCCTGCCCACCGGCAAGGGGGCGATGTGTAGGGCAAAAATCGCGCCGGGTCGCGGGGCTTCCAAACCGCCGGCTTCGATGATGGCACGAGCGCCGGTCACGGTCTCCTCCGCCGGTTGAAAGATGAACTTGACCTGCCCCGCGACCTGATCCCGCATGGCAGACAAGACCTGGGCGAGGCCGAGTCCAATGGTGGTATGGGCATCGTGCCCGCAGATATGGACGACGCCCGGCACGCGCGACTTGTAAGGGGCATCCAGCATCTCGTCGCCGGGAACGGCATCCATGTCAGCCCGCCAGGCGACGACCGGACCCTCCCGCCGCCCCTCCAGCAGCCCGATGACCCCATAGCCCCCCACACCGGTGGAGACTTTCAAGCCGTATTCGCGCAGTTTTTCTGCAACAATGCCCGCCGTGCGCTGTTCCTGGCCCGAAAGTTCGGGATGCATGTGGAAATCCCTGCGGGTGGCGCTCAACTCGTCGCGAAGAGCCTCAGCCAACTGCGCAATTTGTGTTTGTTTCATACGATCCTCTCCTTGTCTGTCTCAGCCGTTCACCCGCAAGGCAAGCACCAAAAAGCCAGGCTATTGAACCCACTGAGGCTCAGTCACATCGAATATCGAGTCCCGGATCGTGACCGAAATCCAGCAGAGTCAGTGTAAAGCGAAGACGACCATCACTCGAGGGTGATTCATCATAGCTGACCGTCACGGGTATCGGAAGCCCTCGAGTTTCAGGAGCCACACCTTGATTATGGTTGTTAACAGGCGGCAAGGCGACTCCAGCATAATATGCCTCGATTTCTGCTTGCGAGAGTTCTGTAACTAGCGTCTGGGTCACCAAGAAATCACAATGGTTGCCATTACCCATCAAGCCTACTTCGGCAGATTGGCTTACGATTTCACTGTGTGGTGGAAGTGGATAATTGTAGAGATTGGCGGCGAACTGCTGCAACTGCCGGTTGTTGTAGTGCTGTGGGAGCCAATACAGCAAACTACAAGCCGTGAGAACACCAATGCCAAGGCTCAAGCAACCTACGAAGGTAGAACGCCAGGTGGCATCTCGTGAGGGGTTATGATTGCGTGCAGCCATTATTATTTTTCAGGATAGCAGCCCCACAAACCAAAACGCAGTCAGATTAGCCAGACAGTGGGTAAACCAAACGACATAGAGATTTTTGCTCCGTGCGAAGATGACGCCGTACAAGATACTATCGAGAATGACCAATAGCACATCGATACCCACAATGACCGGATCGCCACTCGCCCAATGTCCAATGCCGAATATCACCGATACGACGCCGATGGCTACCGGAGCCGGCAGGAACCAACTCAGGCGCTCTTGAAATAAGGCTCGAAAGATGACTTCTTCAAAGAATGCTCCGACCACGATGCTGCCCACAATGACCGGCAAGATATCGACCGTCTGACCAACAGCTAAGGGCAACCTTGCCACTACATGGTCAATAAAGGCCGGCAGCCACAACCTGGCAGCCCAGGTGACGACAAATTGGATCAGTACCGAGACCAGCAAGATAAGAAACCAATTGGCGGCGAAGGCGTGTGGAATGGCTCGGAAGTTGAAACCTGCCTCCGTCCATGTTCGACGCCGGAGGACATGTTCAACAACAAAATACACCAGCGGGGCAAAGGTAAGGATCATTCTGGGACCTTGCGGCAAAAACTGCGCCGAAAACGTCAAGACCAGCAGAATGATTAGCTCAGTCAACACGCCACGCGGCGCTGACCTTTTTGGTGGCTCCGGAAAGCCTGCTTTGGGCTGTTCAATAGCCGGCATTGGGTATTGCCCTCCTCATCTATTTCTGGTTGATCACAATTTGACCTTCACACAACGTGCCCCAAACCAGCCCCAACCGAGCCGCTCAGGCGCCGGGCGGAATGAGCTGGTAACCAAGATGTCTGAAGAAGGAGGATTCATCAATAACCGGCCAGCCCTCGACGATCTTGCCTTCAGACATGCGTACAAACCAGGCCTCTCTCCAAACCGCCTCGCGCTTGAAGGTGGCGTGAGTGCCGCGATACTCCAATAAACTGACCACCGACTCCCCATCTGCGAGGATCAGCTTGAGGGTAGCCTTCAAATCTGGGAATTGCTCCGTCATGAACTCCCGCATCTCCGCCTTTGCCTGATCGGTGTGGGTATCGAAGCCCTGGATTAAGTCTTTGGTTAATTCGACCTCGAGGGTCTGATTGCCTCGACGTACTCCCAGCTTGTATTTATTGCCTCGAATACCCTGCTCTATCCCCTCATAAGTAGCCCAGCGCTGGTGTTCATCCTCTACCCAGAGCAGTTCATCTCCCACCTCGAGCTTCCCCTCGGCAGGACTGCCGGGAAAAACCATGTTGATGATATGCCTGCTCTCTGAGCTGTCTCTAGAAAAACCCATTCCGATGTATGGGGCTCCCCGTGAGATGTAATCCGGGCTGAAATACTGCTCCCATAGATCGATTTTCTTTTGATTGACGATCTGCTCAAAGAGTTCTTGGATTATCTCGACGTTTGATTTCATCCGCTCATACCCTCCTGGTTCAAGACGTTTTCTTTATCCCACCCTTCCCACATTACGCTTGGGCTCCATCAGTGTCACTACCCCAAGCTTAGCGTGAAAATGTCGCATCCAGATGCTGCTTGACCTGATCACCATTGGGTTCCAGGCAGACGTAAACGTTGGGTTCGGCATCGGGAACAACGACGGTCTGTCCCAAAGTAGGACCCTCATCCGTGACGACCTCAAGGTGCAGCGGCTGAAAGTCGCACGCTTCAGGTTGGACCATCAGGACAGCCGCGGTCAGGTCGAAAATCTCAGCCGTCTTGAGACCCCAGGTTTCGAACATGATGTCGTAGAGGTCGACGACCAGATTGGCTTTGGCATCACCCTCGCGCCAGGGAAGGAGCTCTTTCTGGCTCAAGAGCACTTGATGTGTGGCATCCAGCGGCGCCATGTACAGTTCCAGGCCCGATGCGAAGACTTCCTTTGCCGCTTGCGGGTCGGCGATGAAATTCCAGTCTGAGACCAGGTTATCGGAGTCGCGAATCAAGCCGGTGATGTTGCCTGGGACGTGCACCGCGCCACCCATGAAGTAGACAGCCGCAATATTGTCCCTGATTGCCGGGTCGAGCCGCAGAGCCTGCGCCAGGTTGGTGAAAGGTCCGCTCACGAAAAGTGTCACGGGTTTTGGAGCCTGGTGAATGACTGAGACCATCAGTTCAGGAGCACTCTGGAACGGATAAGTCTTGCCGGCATCCGGTAACGGATAATCCCAGAAATTGTCGCTCAGGTCACGTAACCAATCGGGGAAAGGCACGCCGCCGGCCAAAGGCTCATCCGGTCCTGCGCCAAGGGGAATAGCGCTACTGCCGAGGAACTCCAGCACACAGCCCAGGTGCTGGATATACACTTCGGGATGCGCCTCACCGTAGGAAACGGTTATCGCCCCAATGGAATGTTCGGGATGACTTAACAAATACAGCAGCGCCGCCGTCCCATCGCGACTCCCATCGTCGTCAACCAGCAAGAACATGCTCTTGGATGATGACGCTGGCTCAACCGTCGCGTGAGAAAGGGGTGCTAGCGGCAAAATAGAGGCGCAGGATGCCATGCCGGT
>JAKJAC010000257.1 GCA_022707705.1 Chloroflexota bacterium | reverse complement strand
GACGAAGCAGCCATATCGCGCAGTGGGCTTTATAGGGGACGCAGAAGCCCGTTGAACTGCTACGAATGCCCTTCAGCCTACATTTTTTTGACATCCTCCGCAAGCTCGCCTATAATGAATTTTGGACCGCAACCGGTGCGCGCCGGTTCAGGTAGTCCTTCCACAGGCTTCTGTTTCATCAATGGAGTTCACATGCGCAACACAACCGTCTGGAAAATCGTCGCGGCTATCGAACTCGCCGTCGCGGCGGTAGTCATCCTGCTCGACCTCTTCATGCCCACCCTGGTCATCCTGGTCCTCATAGCCCTTTCGCTCCTCATCCGGCGCGAGCACATCCGTTCGCTGGGCTTCAAACGCCCGCAATCCTGGTCCCGCACCGCCGGCATCGCCCTCGCCAGTGCCGTCTCCCTACAGCTCTTCGATATCGGCGTCGTCATGCCCATCCTGAACCGCCTCACCGGAACGACCATTGATAATAGCGGCTTTGCCAATCTCAAAGGCAACCCGGCGCAACTGCTCCTGCTGCTGGCGCTCTCCTGGACCCTTTCCGCGCTGGGCGAAGAGACCGTCTACCGCGGCTATCTCCAGAAATTACTCGCCGAGCTGTTTGGAAGCCGTCTTCCCGGGATTCTGCTCATGGTCGGAGTCTCCAGCGTGCTGTTTGGCATGGCGCACACCGAACAGGGGCTGATTGGCGTCATCGTCACCACCCTGGATGCGCTCTTCTTCAGCTGGCTGAAACTGAAATGCGACGGCAATCTCTGGGTCACCGTCCTTGCGCATGGATTCTACAACACCCTCGGCGTCCTCGTCGTCTTCTTTACGGGTCCCATCACTGGCCTCTGGTGAACTCATGCCAACGCATTCCAAACTCCAAAACCCCGAACGTCTCTTTATCCTATGGGTCCTCCTCGCGCTGGCGCTGCTGCTGCCCATCACCCTGCTGCTGCAAGGCGCCTTCCCCATCTTCACCGTCGTGTGGCTCATCGTCCCTCTGGTCGCCGTCCTAAAGACGAAAGACGCGACCCGGATGGGCTTCCGCGCCGTGCCCTGGCGCCAGCTCGCCCAAGCCACCGCGCTCAACCTGGGCGGCTATCTACTACTGACCCTGCTCCTCGAACCGTGGTCACACACCTACGAACAGCTGCTCACCCTCGCCCTATCCGGTTCAGCGCCCGATACCACCTTCGCGTGGCTGCTGCGCTTCCCCAGACCCCAAGCCCTCACCGGGATGCTATTCTACAGCGGCTTGATTACCCTTTTCGCCGAGGAACTCTTCTTCCGCGGCTGGCTCCTGCAGCTGCTGCAAAAGCGTTGGGGCGTCACCTGGGCCATCATCCTCCAGTCGCTGGCATTCGTGATTCCCAACCTGCTCGCCGCACTCGCCCTGCCCTCGCCGCAGGGCTGGCTGTATGCGCTCCTCTACACCGGCTTGGGAATCGGCGCCATCGGCGGCTATGCCGCGGCGCGAACGGGCAGCATCTGGCCCAGCCTGATTTCAGCCACCCTGTCCAACCTCATTTTCGTCATCCTTGTAGGCTAAGAGCGCCCTTGCGGTGACGTGCAGCCGCCAGTCGCCACCGTTAAACAGCGTATACCAGTCTCAGCGGCGCTAAAACTGGCATAGAGAGCGTTGGCGCGCCAGAAAAATCTCTCTCGGAAAGGCATTGGCACAACGTACGGCTAGCTATATAATGAAATAAAGCACAACTGCAATTGCCAGGAGGCGCCACTTTGTTGTCAACCGTTGAAGCAAAAAGACTTCAACTTTCCCAAAATACTGCAGCCGAGAAGAAGTCTCGGCTTGGTCAGTTTCTCACACCGCAAAGGACAGCAGTATTTATGGCAGGGCTATTTCGTGACAGCGAAGGCATCTGCCGCCTACTGGACGCGGGCGCAGGAATTGGCTCGCTATCCGCAGCTTTTCTGGAAAAATGGAGAGCGGGTGAATTTCACTTTCAGCGCGTAGAGCTGGATGCTTTTGAGATTGATACCGCCTTGGTCAGCGACTTATCACAGACGCTAGCAAAATACCAGCGTGGGGGCGATTTTGTTGCTCATATCTACCAGGAGGATTTCGTTCATGTAGCGGCTGAGTCGCTATCCGGAAGCATGTTTGCCAAACCGCTAGCGCCCTATACACACGCAATTCTCAACCCGCCCTACAAAAAGATCAATAGCGATTCCCCGCATCGCCTGGCTTTGCGCCGTGCAGGCATCGAAACCGTCAATCTATACTCGGCCTTTGTGGCGCTCGCCACTGGTGTCGCCGCACCGGGAGGGCAAATTGTTGCAATCATCCCGCGCAGCTTCTGCAACGGCCCATACTACCGCCCATTCCGTGACTTCATCTTTGAGCGAGCCGCTATCCACCATATACACCTTTTCGGATCGCGCAACAGGGCATTCAAGGATGACGATGTGCTTCAGGAAAACATCATCATCATGCTAGAACGTGGCGGCTGTCAAGGGCCCGTAACGGTTTCCACTTCAAGCGATGACACCTTCACCGACCTTGTCGAACACAAATACCCATTTGAGCGCATCGTGCTGTCGGATGATCAAGAGCGGTTCATCCATGTACCAACATCGCCCGGGCTCAATGCCATCGAATTGTCGCCGGGCATCCGCTATACGCTAGACGATCTCAGCATCAAAGTTTCAACTGGGCCAGTCGTTGATTTCAGGGTGAAAGAATACCTGCGCGACATGCCAGGGCCAAACACGGTTCCCCTGCTCTATCCGGGGCACTTTAGTGGTCAGAGCACCACTTGGCCCATCCAGGGCACGAAAAAACCTAACGCCATTGAATATCATGCCAACACCGAAAAGTGGCTGTACCCAACTGGCTTCTATTGCGTCGTGCGACGCTTCTCATCAAAAGAGGAAAAACGCCGGATAGTGGCAAGCGTGATAGACCCACATACATTTGGCGATGCAGCAATGTTGGGCTTCGAAAACCACCTGAATGTCTTTCACGCCGATAAGCACGGCCTTCCGGAGCCTCTGGCTCGAGGCTTAGCTATGTTCCTTAACACCACCGCCGTAGACGAGCATTTCCGGCGCTTCAATGGCCATACTCAGGTCAACGCAACCGACCTCAGGCTAATGAAATACCCCAATCGTAACACGTTAATTGCACTTGGCGCATGGGCTATGCAACAAGGAACGCTCACACAAGAGCAGATTGATGCCAAACTCGGGATCCTGACCTCATGACAAATACCAAAAACGACGCTATCGAAGCCGCACTCAAGATTCTCGCCTCGTTAGGCCTGCCGCGCGCGCAGCAGAACGAGCGCTCGGCACTTTGCCTGCTGGCTTTACTGGATCTGACGCCTGGCAAGCCCTGGGCACAGGCAGCTAATCCACTCATAGGCATCACGCCGATCATGAAATGGGCGCGGCAGCACTACGACAAAGACTATGCGCCGAATACTCGTGAAACGGTGCGCCGGCAGACCATACATCAGTTCATTGAAGCCGGGCTGGTACTCTACAACCCAGATAAACTGGACAGGCCCGTAAATAGTCCCCAAACCGTTTATCAGATCGAAGCGGCGGCGTTAGCGCTACTGCGCACCTTCGGCGCGCCCGAATGGCGCGATAACCTGACGACTTATCTGGCAGAACGCGAGACATTAGCCAGCCGTTACGCCATGGCGCGCGAGCAGGAACGGATTCCAATTGAGATCTCACCGGGCAAGAAGATCACCCTTAGCCCAGGCGAGCATAGCGAGCTAATCCGGACTATCATTGAGAACTTCGCCCCACGTTTCGCTCCGGGCAGCGTGCTGGTGTACGTCGGAGATACCGGTGAAAAATGGGGCTATTTCGACGCGACGTTACTTGCTGAGCTGGGAGTCAAAGTTGACCCTCACGGAAAGATGCCCGATGTCGTGTTGCACTACACGGCAAAGAACTGGCTCCTGTTAGTGGAGTCTGTTACCAGTCACGGACCGGTTGACAGCAAAAGGCACGCTGAACTCTCCAGATTATTCGTAGAATCAAAGGTTGGATTGGTCTACGTAACCGCCTTCCCAAATCGAGCTATCATGGGACGCTACCTGAGCGAAATCGCCTGGGAAACCGAGGTATGGGTGGCGGATGCGCCCTCGCACTTGATCCACTTCAACGGCGAGCGCTTCCTTGGACCGTACAGAACACCCTGATCAGACAAAGTACTCACCAACATTCAAAGCAGCCTTCGCCAAACCAAACACTCTGGGAGCACGAAAATGATCAAACAACGATCCGAAAAAGTGCCTGCAGCCATGCAACCCATCTACGAGAGCATCACCGCCCTCACCAACAGCTTCTGCGAGCAACACTTGAACGCTGAATGCGCCGTGCTGTGCCGCGAGCTGGCAGCAGCGCTCGCGCGCAAACGCCCCTCCCCCCTGGTGCGTGGAGCACACAACATTTGGGCTTGCGGCATCGTCTACGCCTTGGGAACCGTCAACTTCCTGTTCGATAAGAGCCAGACCCCGCATACAACCATCGATGAACTCTGTGGAGCCTTTGGGGTCAGCAAAAGCAGCGGCGCGAACAAAGCCAAGCAGATTCGCGATTTGTTCGGCATGTCACAGTTCGATCCCGATTGGTGCCTGCCCAGTAAGATAGACAGTAATTTTCGGGTGTGGACGCTGCAACTGGATGGACTCATCGTGGACGCGCGCTATCTGCCACGGGAGATTCAGGAGATCGCCTATGCCAAAGGGCTGATTCCCTACATTCCCGGCGACCCGGAACAACAAAAGTAACCCTGACTTGCTGGCGCAAAGTCCAATAACCTGATTGCCGCAGCAATTCTGCCTTTCTGGCTTAGGTCCCTTCCGTGTTTTCCGTGTGTTCTTCAATGGTCAGCTTGATCTTGAACACCTGTTGGGAATCATTCTGTCAATCCTGATAATCCTGTAAATCCTGTGAATCCTGTCTAAAAATGCCTTTTGATTTGACCCAGTGTGTTCCGTGGTTTTAACCGCTGAACCCAATCCATACGGGAAAGTGCCCCCCCTCTTCAAAATTTGACACCCCACCAAACCCGTGCTACTATAAAGTCAATCACCAGCTACACCGCCGTTATCAGCACCACCTCCCAACCCTGATTCCCTCACTCGCGACGGCGTAGCTCTACTGACGCGGGTCACCAGGCAGGTTTCCGGCGTGCCATGCGCGCAGGTCCTACCTATCCCCTCAATTCCCGCGCCCTGTCGCTCATCCCGCTGCCTTTCGAGGTCGCGGCAATCCAGCGAACCACCTTCTCACCTTCCCGAAAACCTAATCCAGCATCAAGCGTTGCGCCGCTGCCTGCTTCCATCTGAACCCCCTTCGCTACGCCGAGTGGAGAAGGGGGCAGGGGGATGAGCTCTGGTTTGTTTTGCTACTGTAGAAAAAAGGAGCTCAACCGATGAAACCGTACCGTTGCTTCCCCTTGACCCCCGTAGCCTGGATCATTGGCTTCTGTCTGGCGACGCTCACCCTCCTGGGAGCGCTCATCGCCGGACCACCCACCATGACAGCAGCTTTTCACAGCTCCGGTGATGCCGCGCCCGCCGCTTCAAACCAGCCCCAGGGCGCGCTCACCATCCCCTACGATGACATCCCCGTCACCCTGGATGGCATCTGCGACTCCAGCGCCGAGTATAGCGAAGCTGCCGCTTTCCTCTTCAACGACACCCCGATTAGCGGCACCGTCTTCCTCAAACAGGATGACGCCAACCTCTACGTCTGCATGGAAGGCTCCCTGGGATCCTACCCCCAACGTTTCGCCAGCGTCTACCTGGATACAGATAATGGCCAGGAAGACTGGGCGCAGGCGGACGACTACGCCCTGCGCGTGGATATCATCACCGGCACACTGAGCGCCTGGTCCGGCACAGGCGTCCCCAACGGCTACGCGAGCGCCATCCGCCACGCCCCACCAGAACGACTCGGACTACGCCGAGTACAAAATTCCCATCGCCCTCACCGGCGGCGTCTGCAATGCGCCTTTCGGGATTGCCGTGTACCATCACTGGGTCAACCTGGGCAGCGGCGATGATTTTGGCTGGCCCAGCAACCAGTGGTTCGATCAGCCGCAGACCTGGCAAACCGCGCAGTTCGAGCTCTCGCCATGCCCCAGCGCCGATCTGGTAGTCTACAAATACGACGCCCCC
>JAKJAC010000256.1:412-6178 GCA_022707705.1 Chloroflexota bacterium | reverse complement strand
GGAGATCCGGCGCGATGTGGGGGCGCAGGTGTGGAGTGCGGAGTATCAGGGGTTACCGCGTCCGTTAGAGGGGGCGTTGTTTCGGCGGGCGTGGTTTGGGGTGGTGAATTCGGTTCCGGGTGTGCTGGCGCGGGTGCGCTATTGGGATAAAGCAGCAACGCTTGGGGGTGATTATACGGTGGGGGTATTGTTGGGGATGCAGGAGGGGCGCTATTTGGTGCTTGATGTGGTGCGGGGTCAGTGGAGCTCCCATGAGCGCGAGCAGGTTATCCGGCGGACTGCGGAGCAGGATGGGAGAGGGGTGGAGATTTGGCTGGAGCAGGAACCGGGGAGCGCGGGCAAGGATAGCGCGGCGGCGACGCTGCGGGCTTTGGCGGGTTTCAACGCGCACGCGGCGCCGGTGACTGGAGATAAGGTCACGCGGGCGCTGCCCTTTGCGGCGCAGGCGGAGGCGGGCAATGTGGCGCTGGTGCGCGCGGCGTGGAACGCGGCCTATTTGGACGAGCTCTGCGCGTTCCCGAGCGGGGCGCACGATGACCAGGTGGACGCGAGCAGCGGGGCGTTCAATCGCCTGGCGCGGCGGCAGGGGCAGGCGCGCAGTTTTCAGGGGTAGGGGAAGAATTTAACGCAGAGACGCAGAGAGGCAGAGGCGCAGAGGGAGAATTTAACGCAGAGAGGCAGAGGCGCCGGGTACAGCAACGCAGAAGGGCGGAGGGGGCGGAGACATAGGTCCGCTCTCCTCCGCTCCAACAGGTCTACCTCTACAGCTACAGCAGTTTTTCGAGGCGCTGCGCGTCCTCCGGGTGGCGGCGGCAGTGGTCGAGGAGGAGGTTGAGCATCTCATCGCGACGCATGCCGCGGGCGAATTTGTCGTAGACGGTGGGGAAGTGGTCGAGGCAGAGGGCTTCGAGTTCGACGGCATCGAGGGGCTGCAGGCGGGCGCGGAGGGCAGCGGTCCCGGCGGGCGTTCCAGACGGCGGCGGGCTGAGGCGGGGTGAGTCCGGGATTGTGGTGACGACGTTGCCGTTGCCGATGACGTTGCTGTTGCCGGAGATGACGATGGTGGGTGCCGCGGCGTGATAGTCGCCGCTGACGTTGATTTGCGTGCCGACCTGCTGCCCGCGCTGGTCGAAGACGGAGGCCGCGGGGGGCGGGGTCTGTGCGGGTGCAGCGGTGGTCGCAGGCGTGATGGATGGCACGGGAGTCGGGGCAAAGCCCTCGCGGGCTTCGAGCGCCGCTCGGCTCTCGAGCGCCGCTCGGCTTTCGAGCGCCGCTCGGCTTTCGAGCGCCGCGACCTCGCGGCGTTTCTCCTCGAGCTCGATTTGCAGGTGCACGGGCAGGTGCAGGGCGCCGTATCCCGCAGCTTGCTGTTCGAGGATTGCCAGGGCGCGGCGCGCCATGCGCAGCGCAGGCGAGGGTTCGGCGGCGGGAGTGGTCGCTGCGTGGGCTGCGGTTATCTCCGGCGCGGGCGGCGCAGCGTTGCCGGCGATGATGCCCTTGCCGCCCCGCAGCAGGGCGATGGGGAAGTTGCCGCTCACCTGGTAGTCCGGGGTCTGCTCGGCGCCCCAATCCCGCTGCGCGCTTTCGGGAACGCGACGGGTCACGTGGCTCATGATATCCGAGACGAGCACCTCGCGCGCGCCTTCGGGTGGGTCCGCGTAGCCGGTGAGCGCTTCGATGAGGTGGAAGGTGAAGATGCTCATGCTGCGGTCGCGGCGGATGTAGGAGGTCTGTTCGCCGGTGGAGGCGTTGAGCACGGCGCGCCCGCGTCCCAGTGCCAGCTCCTCCAGCCCCTTGACGACCGCTGCGGGAGTGGTCGCCCCTTCCATAAAGAGCGCGGGGGGGAGAGGGGCGCTGCGATAGCCCAGGGGGAAGCCCGCGCCGATATCCTTCACGCCCATGCCGCCCGCGTGGCAGCAATCGAGCAGCACGAGCAGGCGGCGGGGTTGCATCGCGGCAATCTCCGCGGCGAAATCCGCAGCGCGCAGGGCGCTGCTCCGCACGGCGGCGGGGGAGACGTCATAGGGAATCAGGTAGAACTCCGGCGGGGTCTGGGCGGTATCGCGCCAACCGTGCCCGCTGTAGTAGATCACGGCGGTGGCGGCGGCGTCCGCGGCAGCTCCTTGCAGGCGCTCGCGGAGCCAGCGCAAGCCTTCGAGGATGCCCTGGCGGGTGGCGGTCTCGCCGGTGAGGGTGCGGACGTTCGCGGCGGGGTAGGCGCAGCGTTCGGGGTCGGAGAGCACCTCGCGCAGCGCGGCGACATCTTTGGCGACATCGGGCAGCGCCCACGCGACCGTGGCGTTTTGGTCTACGCCGATGAGCAAGGCATAACCGGCATCGAAGGTGGTCATGGATTGCGCCTCCTGGTGTGATGGTGTTGCTATCAGTATACGCGCATTTGGGCGAGATGGCAATGGCGCCGGAAGAGAGGGGAATTTAACGCAGAGGCGCAGAGGCGCAGAGTGCGCAGAGGGATTTTGGGACACAGAGGCGCTGGGTACAGGCGCTGGGTACAGGCGCTGGGTACAGGCGCTGGGTACAGCGACGCAGATAAGGGGAGAGAGAGGGGAATTTAACGCAGAGGCGCAGAGGCGCTGAGGCGCTGAGTACAGCGACGCAGAGGGGGAGAGGGGGAGATGGGACGCTTCAGGGGGTCTGGGCGTAGCGCTGCGGCTCCGCGTTCTCGAAGTCAACGACGATGACGATTTCCGGTTCAGGCACGATCAGCGTCACCTCGAAGTAGGGCTGGTCGTGTCCATCGGGCTTGCCCAGCATCTGCCAGGTTTCCCCACCGTTGCGGCTGACCAGGGGACCGGAATTGTCGCCGAGCAGGATGACGAAGCGCGAATCCTGCGGGTTTACCACGATTTCGCGAATCTCCCGCGGTTCGGAATAGCGCGGAAGCGCCGGCGTGGGATCAAGCTGGATCCAAGAGACGCCGCCATCGGTGCTTTTGAGAACGTCGCCTGCATCGCTGCCGGCGTAGACCGTCTGCGGGTTCGAAGGATCGATGGCGAGCGCGGTGATGCGCAGGTCGAGGTTGCCGGCGTTGGCGGCGGTCCAGCTCTGCCCGCCATCGGTGGATTTGTAGACGCCGCGACCTCCCCCGACGAAACCTCCGGTGCCGGCATAGAGGGTGTTGGCATCGGTTGGGTCGATCGCGAGCGAGAGAATGTTGATGCTATTATGGTCGGACTGGGGCAGGCCCGCACTGGCGGGAATCCAGGTCTTGCCCGCGTTGGGGCTCAGCATGAGCCAGTCGGCTTTGCTGAGGAAGTAGAGCGTATCGGGTTGCGAGGGCGCCGGGAGGAGCTGGTGCCAAAAGCCGCCGAAGGTGAAATCGGGATTGCTCTGCACTTGCCAGGTGACGCCGCCGTCATCGCTGCGCAGGAAGGGATTGCGGGTCTCGAGCGCGGCGTAGACCCGGGAGGGCGCGCCGGGGACGCAGGCGAGGGCGATTACGTCGACAGCGGGCAAGTCCTGGGAGACAGCTGCCCAGGTGGCTCCAGCGTCATCGCTGCGGTAGATGACGCCTTCGGCCCCGGCGAAAAGGGCTTCGGGGCAGGCGCAGAACGAGACGATCTTCTGCGGCAGGGTCGGAATGGTCTCCCACACGCCGATGATGGGCCTGGGGGGCGCGACTGTGGGGGCAGCGGTCGCCGCGGGCGCCGGCGTGACAGAATCTGTCTGCGCCGTTGGCGCCGCCGTTGGCGCCGCCGCGGTGGGGTTCTCCGCGGGATTCGAATTCCCGGGTGCGGCGGAATTCAGGACCGACGTGGCGGCAGCTGCCGTCGGTGGGGGTTCCGCCCCGGCGCTGAGCAGCCGGTTTTGAACGAAGCGGTAGCCGAAGAAGACGAGGAAACCGATGAAGACCATCGCGACGCCTCCGCCGATGGCCATGCGGGCTCCCCCGCGGCGGAAGAGGAAGAAGATGAGCGCGCCCACGAGGAAGATTGCGAAGAGCGCCAGGACGGAGCCGAAGCCAATCCGCCCCTCGACAAAGCCCAGAATCACGCTCACCAGCAGTGTGCCAACGATGGTGATGACTGCGGCGAAGACTTCAGGCGAAGCCCATAGCTTTTTCATACGCCCTCCACATAAACATGGATGCCGAAGAGCCATGTGAATATTCTACTCCCGGGGCGAAGCGCGTCAATAGAGAATACCTCACTTCAAAAACTTCTGCGATCTCCCCGCCTCAGCGCCGCCGCCTCTGCGTTGAATTCTGCGTTAAGCCTCTATCCACGGGGACCTTTCCCTTTCAGCCTCTGGTTTAGTTCCCACAAAGCGGTCCTGTTCCCCTCGTATTTGATCAAGGTGAGCGCTTCTGCGTAGGAGAACCACCCGGCTTCCGTGTGTTCACGCGAAAGGACGATTTCGACGTCCGGCGCGTGCACGCCAAAGCAATATTGCGGGATGACGAAGACATCCTCGCCCCAAAGGGTGCTGTCCCGAAATTCGGTGACCGGGACGGAGTCGATGGTATCCAGCTGCATGAACTCGGAGGTGGCGGGGATGCCGGATTCCTCAAAGGTTTCCCGCCTGGCGGCTTCGAGGTGGCTTTCCGCGTCTTCGCCGCCCCCCGCAATCCCTTGCCAATAGCCCGCATCCGCTCTTCTCATCAAGGCAAACTCGAACTGCCCATCGGGTCTTTGGCGGTAGGGGTAAACCAGAACCTCAAACGGTGCTCGCGCCATGGTGGGATTCGCTCCTGAAGTGGTGCGCTGTTAGCCGTTGCCGGTTTTGCTGACCGGTAGTCGCTTGACTTCGGCGAACAGGAGCAGGCTGAAGACAATCTCGACGCCGATCATCATCCCGGCAACTGCCGATGGAGGGAAATTGACCCCCACAATCAAGGCGGCGATGGGAATGACTCCCGACAGGACCATGTAGCTGGTGGATTTGTAGAGCCAGCCATAGGGCAGCAGGTGCGCCCCGAATATCATCGCCAACACCATGACCATTTTCTCCGGGACCGCGTTGTAGACCCACATGGCAATCAGGAGGTACAGCATTTGGTTCACCGAAAACAATACGCCCAGGTTGGTCAACGGATTGTCTTTGTTGGTGAAGTCGACATGGATCAGTTTCGAGATCATGAAGGCGAGGGGCATCAGGGGGGCGGTGAAACAGAACGTCAGGAAGTTTTTCGTCGCAACCGGCATCTCGGTTAGGGTAATGACCAGCACGGCGGTCCAGATGATGATGGAGGCGAGGATAAAGTGCAGTCCTTTTTTCTGCTTGGTGGCGCTATCCAACCGCATTTCCTCTAGATTCAGGTTCACGTTGGGTCTCCTTTCACCGCGTTGAGTCAATTGTCCTGGCGAATTCGTCTTTGAGCAGGGCAAATCCAAGCCCGTCTTGCCACTCGCCGTTCCGCAGTCTGTCTTTCACGAAGGCCGATTCGAGCCGCATACCGGCTTTCTCGAGAAGCCTGCGCGACGCGGCGTTCTCGGCGTCGCAGAAAGCGACGATCCGGTGCAGGTCCAGCACCTCGAATCCGAAGCGGAGCAGCCCCACGAGCGCTTCCGTGCCGTAGCCGAGGTTCCAAAAGTCTTTGGCGATGGAATAGAAGACCTCCGCCTGCGCATTGGGCTTCAGGAGGCCGTTTTGGAAGCCGGCGAAGCCGATCAAGCGAGGATCTTCTTGCAGGCGGACCGCCAGGATGAAGCCGTACTCTAGCGCGTCGTAGTCCACTTCGCTCAAGGCGAAGATATAGTCCCGCGTGCGGTCTTCCGTGCTCGGCTTGTAGGATTCGGCGGTGAA
>JAKJAC010000256.1:0-393 GCA_022707705.1 Chloroflexota bacterium | reverse complement strand
CCTCAATCCGGTAGAAGTCGCTCCAATCGTCTTTTCGGAAGCGGTCGAGCAGCAGCCGCTCGGTGGCTATGGGTATGTGTTTGGCTAGCATGACATCAACCCCCGTTATCGTGACTATTCCCTTCCATAATAGATCACAGTCTCGAAGGGCCAGGCTGACGCTATCCAAGCTTTTACTGCCTGGAACAACCGCGCATCCAGCCCTTTGTCGAATTCACTTTGCCGCACCCACATGAACACCTGGGCATCACCTTCACCCTCCGCGACGGGAAGGATGTACACGCAGCCCAAGACCCGTTCTTCATCCAGCGATACTACCGTGTAGGTGAATGCCTTGCGCTCCAGGAACTCCTGCTGGTGCCGCTCCAGGTCTGCCAGGTTCTGCTCCAGGTT